>CALJHG010000016.1 GCA_938075585.1 uncultured Gammaproteobacteria bacterium
CTAGACAAGAAATTAAAGATTTCGCAGCTAAAATCATAGCCCGCTATTAATAAATTTAGCGTTGCCAAAAAGTAGTATATTTAATGCGTCTAATGGCGAGAAATAAAAAATGAGTTGGTTAAAAGAAATAAAAAGTATTGCACAACGCCGTAGGCTCGCAAAAGAACTAGGCGGAAAAGAATCTATAGCGAAACATCATGAGCGAGGAAAATTAACTATACGAGAAAGAATAAATTTACTCTTGGATAAGGACACTTTCCAAGAGCAAGGGAAAATTGCGGGGGGAGCTCACTTAAACGATGCTGGAGACATAGTTAAATTCACACCATCTAACTATATCCTTGGATTCGGAAATATCAATAAGCGCTCAGTAGTAATTGGTGGTGAGGACTTTACTCTAAAGGGCGGCTCACCGAACGCCGCTGGACTTCGAAAAAGTGTTTACGCCGAACACTTGGCGTTAGATTACAAAATACCATTGGTTCGATTGCTTGAAGGCGGCGGCGGTAATATTGGCTCCGGAGACGCTGACCCTAAAAAACCACAAACCGTAGGAGAACCAGTGCACTCCGAGCCTAGATTTAAGGTTATAAGCGATTCTTTAGGCCAAATACCAGTTGTTTCGGCTGCTTTGGGCCCAGTAGCAGGTTTCCCCGCAGGCCGGCTAGTAGCTTCTCACTTCTCAGTTATGGTCAAAGGTACCTCACAAATAATGACAGGTGGTCCCGCGCTGGTAAAGCGAGCGCTGGGGCGTTCCGTCACAAAGGAGGAACTCGGCGGACATCAGGTCCATGCGCAATCCGGTATTGTAGATAATGTGGCCAATAGTGAGCGGGAAGCTCTGGAACAAATTCGAAAATTTCTATCATATTTCCCGCAGAATGTCTGGGAGCCCGCGCCACGAGTGAAGTGCGAAAATGATTTCGCTGATCGGACGGAAAGTAGCTTAACTAACATTGTCCCAGAGGATAAGCGACAAACATTCAATATGTTAGACATCATTGAGCTGATTGTAGATAAAAATTCATTTTTTAGGACCGCCCCTCTTTACGGACCAGAGCTCATCACTGGGTACGCGCGGCTGAATGGTCAATCTGTTGGTATCACTGCAAACGACTGTCGCTATAATGCCGGCGCAATGACCGCTGATGCCGCCCAAAAAATGCGACGCATGATTGAGACATGTGAGACATTCCATCTGCCCTTAGTCAACTTCGTTGACGAACCTGGCTTCATGATAGGCCCAAATGCTGAAAGTGCCGCGACAATCCGCTATGGAATGGCCGCAGTAGCAGCAGCGTCGACAGCAAAAATGCCGTGGGCTTCTGTTCGCGTAAGAAAGTCTTACGGGGTCGCTGCGGCTGCGCACTATAATGGAAGTAATTATATTTTAGACTGGCCTTCATCTGAGAATGGCCCTTTACCACTAGAGGGAGGTGTTGCCGTTGCTTTCCATCGTGAAATTGAAGCTGCGAAAAATCCCGAGTTAAAACGTGACGAACTCGAAAAGAAATTCGCCGCAACTAAATCTCCGTTTCGTTCAGCAGAATCGTTCGCAGTACATGACATTATAGATCCTAAGGAAACTCGGCCTCTTTTATGCCAATGGGCCGACAATATACAAATTAAACTAAAAAATATGGTGGGTGAGGAATTTTTTTCTGTAAGGCCTTGAACTTGGAATACTACAAATCACTCTTAATAAAAAAACTGCGGCAATTGATCCCAATGGCGCATAGTAATGATGTAAGATAAATGTTCTAGTCACCAATTAGCAGAGAAGACCGCCGCACATGACTGAAAAGTTAAGCCCTACAATTGATACAAAAATCCAGCCTAATTTTGAGAACATTGCTTTTGATCTCGAAACCACTCTGAATGGAGTTGTGACTCTAAAAGCTTCCACTTCAGAACAAGCATTCACCGCTTCTGTCCTTGGGACGGAAAGACAAGGCTATGGGGTCCACATAGCAGACTCGGGTTTGATACTTACGATCGGATATCTGGTAGCTGAGGCCGAACAAATTTGGATCACCACTAATTCTGGCCAAGTAATAGAGGGGCACTCATTGGCTTATGATTATGAAACTGGATTCGGATTGGTACAATGTTTGGGAGAGTTGGATGCACCGACTATTCCTCTAGGAAATTCGAGTCTAATTAAAGAACATGACAATGTCATTGTTGCTGGTGCCGGAGGTAAGGCAACTGCAATTACCGCAAAAATTGCTGCTCGCGCCGAGTTCGCGGGGTACTGGGAATATGTAATTGAAAACGCTATCTTTTCCGCACCCTCTCACCCTAACTGGGGGGGCGCTGCTCTACTAAATAATGCCGGCGAGGTTTGCGGTATCGGGTCACTGTTTGTAAACAAAATTGAATCTGACGCTATGCAACGTGAGGGAAATATGATTGTACCGGTTGAACTATTAGATGACCGCCTGCAAGAGTTACAGCTTTACGGGCAAACACTTTCATCGCCTAGGCCTTGGCTCGGAATCTTCGCCTCCCAAATTGATCGCGACTTTGAAATAGTAGGCTTATACAACAATGGTCCCGCAGCACTCGGTGGACTAGAGACGGGTGACGTCATACTAGAAATCAACAACATTAAATCAAATAGCTTGGCAAATTTTTTCCGTAATATATGGGATATAGGTCCGGCAGGATGTGAAGTACCGATGAAAATAATGCGAAATGGTTCTATTTCGGAAGCTACCATACTATCTGTGGACCGACGCGATCTTTGGAAAAAACCGCAATTTCATTAAATAATAGGCGAGAATGCATACGTTCTTTGTCGAGGTGGAGGATTATAATTATGACTGATGAGAAAAAATCTATAACTAACCCTACGACAGATGAAATACGAGAAGCCGCTGAAAGGCTAAATTTCAATATGGATAAAAATGACCTTGATACCTATGAAGGGTTTATGGGCGGCCTTACTGACAATGTTAGATTCGTAGATGAGCTAGATGAGCCAATAGTACCTCTTAACTTCCCCAGAACTAATATCCACCGACCTGCTGATCAAGACAACCCTTACAATGCGTGGTATTACAAATGTAATATAAAAGGTGCTGAGCAAGGCAAACTAGCAGGTAAAACAATAGCAATAAAAGACAATATAAGCGTCGCTGAAGTACCTATGATGAATGGTTCAGATGTTTACGAAGGCTTCGTTCCAAACGAAGATGCTCGCGTAGTAAATAGAATACTTGAGGCGGGAGGGGAAATTTTAGGCAAGGCGGTTTGCGAGAACTTTTGTTTTTCTGGAGGTAGTCACACATCAGCCACCGGACCAGTGAGAAATCCGCACAACGAAAGTTATATGGCGGGAGGATCATCAAGTGGCTGCGCAGCGCTGATCGTAGGAGGTTATTGCGATATGGCCATTGGCAGTGACCAAGGAGGCTCAGTTCGAATGCCCGCATCATTTTCGGGTTGCTACGGTATTAAACCTACCTATGGTCTAGTCCCGTATACCGGAGCAGGCGGCATCGAATATTCAGTTGATCATTTGGGCCCCATGGCTGGAAATGTATCTGATTTAGCTTTATTACTTGAAGTGATCTCAGGATACGACAATGGATGCGACCCCCGTCAAAAAAGCGACATGGTTGTTAAAACCTACAGCGAAGAAATTCTAAAAGAGGTAAAAGGTCTAAAAATTGGTATCGTCGCCGAAGGATTCGGCACGCCGGGAAGCGAAAAGGATGTGGATGATAAAGTTAGAGCTGCGGCACTTAGCTTTACAAAGGTAGGATGTACAGTGCAGAACATTTCTATCCCTATGCACGTACATGGTGGGCCAATAATGATGACGAGTATTCTAGATGGGACGCTGTCAACGTTTACCGATAACGGTCCACTGGGACCTTGTTACGGTGGATACACGTCAACTGAAACAACTCGATTTTATCAAAATGCGCGCAAACAACGTGCAGACAAAATGCCTGTGACGGTCAAGACAACGTTACTTTTTGCGCAGGTAATGAGAATGCGCTTCGGCAATTACTATTCTGCAAAAGCGCAGAATATTGTGCGTATATTGCGTAAAGCCTATGACGACGCCTTTTCTGAAGTTGATCTTTTGGTTATGCCTACAACCCCAATGAAAGCTCACAAAATACCCTCGCCTGATGCATCGCTAGCTGAAATATTGGGATGCTCTCTGGACATGTTGACTAATACCGCTCCTTTTGATGTAACTGGGCATCCTTCAATGAGTGTACCAGTGGGTAAATCTGCTGGGCTCCCTGTAGGAATGATGTTAACAGGCCGGACTGGAGAAGATGACATCGTATTACGCGCTGGGTATGCGTTCGAAAAAATTGTTTCTGCGTAAGTGTATAACTGGAATACCCTACTCTCAGGCTATTTACACCCGAGACTATTTGCAGTTTTATTTTTAGGATTTTCGTCAGGCTTGCCTTACGGGATGCTAATGGATCCATTTAACTTTTGGTTATCTGAATCTGGCGTCAGTCGGGCTGTAATAGGACTAATGTCACTTATAATTCTTACCTATTCTCTAAAAGCTATCTGGACTCCATTCATCGATCGACTCAAAATACCAGTTTTATCTGAAAGTCTTGGGACTAGAAAAAGCTGGTTATTAATTAGTCAAATAACCGTTACTCTGACCTTATTGGGACTGGCTACCTGTGATCCGAAACAATCTATGTCAATTCTGATTGGGCTAGCACTTGCAGTGGCTTTCTCGTCTGCTACGCAAGACATATGCGTAGACGCCATGAGAATCGAGCTTCTGACTGAAAAACAGTTAGGGCAAGGAGCTGCAATGTATCAGGGAGGATGGCGGTTAGCTTTCTTATGCACTCAGGTTATCACTTTCCTCATAGCATCCCGCTTCGACTGGTCAACCGCCTATAGCGTGGCGGCCATAACTATGGCTGTTGTAGCCATTATCACAATCTTATTAGTACCTGAGCCACTTGAAGTCGAACGAGGTCATATTTCGATTTTAAATAAACCAAAGACCTGGTTTCAAACCTCTTATCTGGACCCTTTTATGGATATCGCCACACGTTATACCAATCGTATCTTCCTAATTCTGCTCCTAGTCATGTCATACAGATTCAGTGACTTTATCTTGGGTCCCATGGCTATGCCTTTTTATCGAGAAACAGGGTTCACAAAAGATCAAATAGCTCTGATTACTAACGCGTTTGGTATCAGCGTCAGTCTAGCTGGGGCATTTATCGGCGGACTTTTGGTCTACCGTTACTCCACAATAGTAGCGTTATCAATTGGCGCTTCACTGGTCGCACTCACGAATTTGACATTCGCAGCACTAGCTCTTGTCGGAAACGACATATCAGCTCTGACTTTGGTGATTATTTGCGATAATTTAGCGCAAGGCATAGCGACAGCCGCCTTAATCGCTTACTTGTCTTCGCTAACCACAGAGAAGTTCACGGCGACACAGTACGCGTTACTATTCCTGTTAGCGACACTTCCAGCAAGATTTATAGCGAGTAGTTCTGGGTTCGTAGTCGACGCTGTCGGTTATTTCAACTTTTTCATCTACGCTGCCGTAATGGGCTTACCCGCGATATTTATCAGCCTACACTTTTGGAGAAGAGAAAAAGATTCAATCTTATCCTAGCTTGTGTGCACTAACCCGTTCAACGCGAGGCCTAGTCCGATCAAAATGATCTGAATAGTAGTTGCTGAAAGTCCTATTTTTGAGTTCAAAGTAGGCATGAGATCCGAAACTGCAACGTAAATAAAACTAGCGGCCGTAAAAGTCAACAAATAGGGGATAAGATTTGAAAATTCAGTTAACCAAAACCACGCCAGCGTCGCTCCAATAATCATAGCAACCGAGGTCAGTAAATTATAAATAAGAGCGCGACTACGAGTGTACCCACTTTTAATTAGAATGGCGAAATCACCTAATTCTTGGGGAATCTCGTGGGCTATGACTGCTAAGGCTGTCACGATACCAAGTGAAAAATCTGCTAGAAAAGCGGATGCAATAAGGACCCCATCTAAGAAATTATGAACAGAGTCACCAATTAGTATGCGAGACCCAGCATGCTCCCCCGACTGTATTTCATCGGCGTGTCGAGGTTCTAAATGCGACTCATGATGATGGTGTCGCCATATCAATCCTTTTTCCAAAATGAAAAATGCAAGAATAGCAGATACTGCCGTCTGCATTATCCCATGGATACTATCTCCCGCCTGCGCAATTGCCTCAGGCAACAAATGCAAAAAACTTGCGCCAAGAAGCATTCCAATTGCAAAACAAATCAAATAATCTAGAGACTTATCTCTCAACAGCTGAGGCAGCAACAAGTAAGCACCAGCAGCTCCTACACTAATCAGGCTCCCCAACAGGCACAGAGATAGTACCCAAGCCAACGAACTGGTCACAATAGAATCCATCAAAAATAAAATCCCATATTAGCATATAAGTGCAGTATGAGAACTAAGACAAAATGGCGCTACCGATCATGTTGTGCT
>CALJHG010000017.1 GCA_938075585.1 uncultured Gammaproteobacteria bacterium
AGTCTGAATTAAAACATGAAGGGAGCACGTCAAAATCTGCTCCCCGTAAATAATTTTGGGGGAAATTTTTATGACCCGTATCCTAGGAATAGATGTTGGGGGAACATTCACAGACTTTGTTTCTTATGATTCAAAAACCCAAAAGTTGGAAGTTTGGAAAACCTCATCCACACCTGATGATCCAAGCGACGGTATCCTAAATGGAATGGCGCAAAAAGCATCCGAGCAAGTGGAATATATGCGCTTCGGAACTACGGTTGCAACAAACGCGATACTGGAAAGAAAGGGTTCTAAAGTTGCATTCGTCACTACTCAAGGTTTCAAAGATGTGCCATTTATTCAACGCGGAAAACGAAAAAGTCACTACGATATTACTTGGATTAAATCTAAGCCGCTCGTTAAAAGAAGAGATTGTTACGAGATCGACGAGCGCATAACTCCCAGAGAAGGAGTTTACAAACCGTTAAACGAGTCGCAAGCACGAACTGTCGCAAAGTCAATTAACTCCGATCCCAGTATAGAAGCAATCGCTGTATGTTTACTTTGTTCATATGTCTTTCCAGAGCATGAACGTCGGCTCAAGACTATTTTTGAAGAAGAGTGTCCCAATAAACCGGTATCAATCTCTTACGAACTTTTACCTAAGTGGAAAGAACATGAGAGATCGTCAACTACGATCGCTGATGCTTATATCAAGCCCATCGTATCGCAAAATCTTTTGCAACTTCAAGACCGACTAAAGGAAGCAGGTGATATTAAAAAAGTTGCTGTCATCAAATCGAACGGAGGCGAAACTACACTTGAAGGAGCGCGGCAATATCCTATTCACTTAAGCCTCTCCGGTCCGACTGGAGGCGTAATCGGGGCAAAATATATTGCGGGCTTATCGGGAGTAGGCAATTTAGTGACTTTAGATATGGGAGGTACTTCAACTGATGTTTCGACAATAGTTGGTGCACGTGAAAGTTTCACGACGAGCTACGAAATAGAGTTTGGCGTACCAATTCAAATTCCTATGCTAGATATCAGAACAATGGGGGCTGGTGGAGGCTCGATAGCGTGGATTGATAAAGGAGGAATGCTGCGTGTGGGTCCTCAGAGTGCGGGAGCACAACCCGGGCCAGCCTGCTACGATCGCGGTGGTCAAGAGCCCACCGTAACCGATGCAAACGTAGTATTAGGACGCATTAACCCATCTAATTTCCTCGGAGGTGAGATGAGTTTAGACGTTGATGCGGCTAAAAAAGCTATTAAAAACGTAGCCGATCAAATTCAAGTTTCCATAGATGAAGCAGCTATCGGAATTATACAGATTGCCAATAATAACATGGTGGGAGCTTTAAGAATGGTTCTAACCGAGAGAGGGCTAGACCCTCGAGATTTCACGTTGCTTGCTTTTGGTGGCGCGGGCCCTGTCCACATAACTGATGTAATGCATTCGGCTAGCATCCCCAGTGGAATCGTGCCAAATTTTCCAGGACAATTTTCTGCCTTCGGTTTTATCATGACTGATGCACGAGTTGATCTAGAACGAACTGCTCCGATGACCTCAAAAGCATTTAATGCAGAACATGCTAGTCGCGTTTTATCTGATCTCGTCGCTGAGGCGAGACAATCATTATCTACTCAAGGTTATGAGGCAAATCTTGAAATCTATCGTTCACTAGAAATGAGATATTTTGGGCAAAACCATGAATTAGAAGTTGCGGTGGAATTCGACTCTTTTGATGAGCAAACAATTTTAGACGTGTGGGAACAGTTTCACTCGGTCCATAAAACTCGCTACAACTTTGATATACCTGGAGAAACTATCGAGCTTATAAGCATTAAAGTGACCGCAGTATCGCTAACGCCAAAGCCAAACTTACTAGAGATTGAAAGATCTATAGGCCCCGCCATAAGTGAAGGCACTCGCCTCGTCAGGTATGATTCTGGGCATATTGAAACTCCAATATACTCTCGGGAACTCCTCAGAGCGGGAGATAGCTTTAACGGACCGGCGATCATTGAAGAAGGAGCTTCTGTAACAATAATTCGGCCAGAGTACAACGTGAAGATAGATCTCTATGGAAATATTTTAATCGGCGAAATTGCAACCTAATAATCTGCTAAGGATAGAACATGAAATTTTCAAACAATGGTTACTATATTGAAAAATATATTAAATGCTCAAATTGTGGAATGCTACTTTACTCAGAAGGAATACAGTCGAAATCCTCTCCAAAACAAATATTTTGCTCGCAATGGTGCGTAGACTGGTCATCTGCAAAAGCTCAAGGTATAGAACAACCAAAATTACCTTTCGGACATGAAAAAATACATGAAATTGGCTGATAAACTGTTAATGCAATTTACGGATTATTCAAGGAGATATAGTGAATGGACATGATCAACATGAACATAGTCGAATCAGCAATGATCGCTATAGCGCGCGAGATGGGGATAAACGTTCAGAAGACAGCCTATTCGACTATTTTTAGTGAAGGAGAAGACTTTACATGCGCTCTGGCTAACCGTAACGGCGAGTTAATCGCAGTCGCCGACTTCTGTCCTTCTCAAATCGGTGGCGTGCCATTGTTAGTACGTTCCATGATAAAAGAAATACCTCTCTCGGAAATGAGCGAGGGAGATGTAATAATCCATAACGACCCATATCGGGGAGGGCTACATACGCCAGAACATACTGTCTTTAAGCCTATTTTTGTAGAAAATAAAATAGTCGCCTTCGCTGTGTGCGTTGGGCATTTCGTTGAAGTTGGGGGAATGGTTCCAGGCGGCTTTCCGGGTGAAGCGACAGAGATATTCCATGAGGGCTTACGTGTTCCACCTATAAAAATTATTAGGGAGGGTAAAGACGTTCCAGAAGTTTGGAAAATGATGCTGGCTAACGTACGAACTCCACGAGGAAACTACGGTGATATGCGGGCATTAATTAGTGCTGTGGATCTGGGTGAAAAAAGACTTAAAAGTCTCATTGAAAAATACGGTGTACAAATCTTCGAAAGTACGGTCCAAGATCTAATGGACTATTCTGAAAAACGGATGTGCGCTGAGTTGGAAACATTTAAGGACGGTAAATACACGTTTGTTGATAAAGTTGAAGATGACGGTATTGAAGATAAAGAATATGAAATTCATATTACCGTCTATGTTCAAGGAGGAGAAGTAGTCGTCGACTATACCGGCTCTTCCGAGCAGGCAAAGGGGCCTATTAACGCTACATTAGGTGTCGCTTGGTCAGCTGCGTTCAACGCGATCTTACATATGACCGATGAAACTATCCCGCTAAATTCTGGATGCTTCCGGCCTATACGAGTAATAGCACCCGCCGGAACGGTGATGAATGTGGATTATCCAGGCTCGGAAGTGGGAGGAAATACCGAGACACATCCTTTAATTGTTTCCGCTATATTTGGGGCGATGGTGGATTGCGTCCCAAACCGAGTCATGGCGTCAGAAGGTACCACTCATGGTTGTTTTGTCTTTGGCGGGCACGACGAGTTAAATGATGAACCTTACGGAGGCTTTGACTTTAGCTATGTTGGTTATGGGGGCAGATCGTTTGCCGATGGGAACGACGCGACCGACTCTATCAATGGAAACTGTGCAAACACACCGATGGAGGTTTTCGAGACCCGCTTCCCGTGGATCGTCGAAGAATACGCCTTAAGACCTAACTCTGGAGGAACAGGACAATTTCGAGGTGGACTGAGTAATGTTAAGCAAATGATGTGTACTGGTGAAATGCTCGTCAGCCAGATGACAAATAAACACAAACTTTGTGCATGGGGACTAAAGAATGGAGGTGGGGGCGCTCTTGGCGCGACGTTGTACAAAAAAGCAGGTAATGATAAGTGGGAAACTGCCGTCGAAGCTTATGGAAAAGTTAGTCCCAGTAAATACTCAAACATCCCGATGAATCCCGGAGATCGTGTGAGAGTTCTTGCACCTGGTGGCGGAGGTTTCGGAGCGCCAGCGGATAGATCACAGGAGGCAGTAAAGGAAGATGTCCGAGAGGGCTATATCTCTGAAGACCAAGCCAGAAAGATCTACGGCTTCCCGGGGTAACATAAAATGTTACCCTAGCGAATAGCTTGGTTTAATCGAACTCCTCGTATTTAGGTAATCCTCCTGTGATTGAATAGAAAGGGTTCTTGGAGCCTACCCAAATATGTCGCTCCGTTTCAATTGGATGCTGCGGGTGACCCGTATCTATCGTCCCTGGAGTAAACCAAATTAGATCAGGTTCCCAATCGACGTCTATATAAATATGCGCGCCACATCCTGAACAAAAATGCCGATGGACATCGGGAGTCGTTAAGTGAGTGGTCAGGTTCTCTTTCCCCTCCTCTAATAGAAAATATTCCCTTTCTATAGTTGCATAAGTACCAAACATTGATGCATGACACTTACGACACATCGAACAGTGACAATGATGTAGCTCCCGACTTGGCGCAAGAAGCGAATAACGAATCTTTCCGCACTGACAGGACCCCGTCGCTATTTGATCAACCATTTCTCCATCCTCGTGTTTATAGCATTCAATTTTGATAATGTTCCTCTAAATCTTAACTCAATTTCTATAAGCGAATAATCTATATCCCTTTTACACATAGTTACCCCCCTCAATTATGCTGTGAGATAATCGAGTCTATCAGGTATTATTTAATGGCACCGTAGTTATCGAAGTATTCAGGCACCTCAGCACATACCTCTGTCTTAGAAGACTCAAAGATGCTAAATTTTGCTTCTCACGAAGCTGATTTTTTAAAAATACGATAAATTGCCGGAGATATACTAATTATGAACAAAAAACTCCTACCCACAAACGCTCGTGCCATTGTGATAGGAGGCGGTATTATTGGATGTTCGACTGCCTACCATCTCGCTAAGCTCGGTTGGGAAGATGTAGTTGTTCTTGAGAGAAAAAAAATTACTTCGGGTACCACATGGCATGCGGCAGGCCTTGTCACAACTCTCAGAGATACCGAAAGTCAAACTCGTCTTGCCCAATATTCTCTCAAACTGTACGAAGACTTAGAAATCGAGACGGGACAAGCAACTGGGTTCATTAAATGCGGGTCAATACAACTCGCCATGACAGAAGAAAAAGTAGAGGAAATGCGTCGCGGCTGCGCTCTGGCTCGCACATTTGGTGTCGAAACCGAAGAAATTTCTCCTCAAAGAGTAAAAGAGTTATTCCCGCTAACCTACGTAGATGATTTATTGGCCGGCTTCCACTTCCCAGATGATGGAAGGGTAAATCCCGCAGATGTTGCACAGGCATTGGCAAAGGGAGCCAGGCAGCGAGGTGTAAAAATTTTTGAAGATACACCCGTAATAGAGTTAATCATAGAAAATGGACGGGCAGTCGGAGTCATCACAGACCAAGGAGAGATGCGATCTGAAGTGGTCGTGCTGTGTCCTGGCATGTGGGGACGAGAGTTCGGCTTAACAAATGGAATAGACATCCCACTGCAAGCGGCAGAGCATTATTACCTGATCTCCGAGCCAATCGATCAAGTGCATAATCAGCTGCCTATACTCCGAGATCCAGGGCGAGGAGTATACGCAAGAGAAGAGGCTGGCAAGATACTGCTAGGATTTTTCGAGCCTGTTGCAGCGCCTTGGGCTACCGACGGTATTCCCAAAGATTTTTGCTTTGATGAAATTGATCCTGATTGGGATCGCATGCTACCTCATATAGAAAAAGGCATGCAGCGGCTTCCCATTCTCAACGATACAGGTATTCGACAATTTTTTTGCGGCCCCGAATCATTCACTCCTGATCACAACTATTTGATGGGGAAAATCCCTTATACGAAACAATTATTTGTTGCATGTGGCTTTAATTCTCTTGGGATCTTATCTGGTGGTGGCGCTGGCAATGTAATGGCTCAATGGATAAATGACGGCGTTCAGCCGATGGATATCTGGGATGTCGATATAAGAAGAATGCAGCCATGTCAGAACAATAAATCTTTTATAGTCGATCGCACCATCGAATCCCTCGGTATCGCCTATAAAATGCACTGGCCCAACAGACAGTGGGAGACTGGGAGAGGTATTAAAAAGTCAGTTCTACATGACCGATTGGATAAAGTAGGTGCTTGCTTTGGTGAATCTGCTGGCTGGGAACGTCCGAACTGGTATGCATTGCCGGGAGAAATTGCTGAATACAAGTATGATTTTGGCAAGCAAAATTGGTTCCATAATAATGCGTCAGAACATCAAGCTGTAAGAAATCAGGTAGGAATTTTTGAGCAGTCATCTTTTCAGAAGATTTTAGTGCAGGGCAAAGATGCGGAAAGAACATTGAACCGTATCGCAACAGCGAACATGTCAGTCGCAAATGGAACGGTTGTATACACACAATTTTTGAACCAAATCGGAGGAGTGGAAGCTGATCTAACCATCACTCGATTGCAAACTGATGAATACATGATTGTAACTGCAGCATTTACCGCCACTCATGTGAAAGCATGGATCCATGAGCATACGGCTGATGACGCTAATTGTGTACTTACCGACATCAGTAGCTCATATGCCATGCTCAACATCCAAGGACCCAATTCGAGATCTCTGCTTGCAAACATCTCCTCCTCTAATTTCTCAAACGAATACTTCCCATTTGGAACAATGCAACCAATAGAAATCGGATATCAGAACGCGCTAGCTGTACGTATATCATACACAGGTGAGTTAGGCTGGGAGCTCTATATCCCGACCGAAATGGCAGTCTCGGTATACGACAAAATCATTGAAGAGGGTAAAGTACACGGTCTGAAACACTGTGGATATCACACCCTTAATTCTCTACGAATTGAAAAAGCTTATCGCGAATGGGCTCATGATATGGGACCTAGAGAAACCCTACTTGAAGCTGGCCTTTCATTTACATGTGCCTGGGACAAAACTGAAAGTTTCATTGGTCAAGAAGCGTTAGTCGCTCAAAAAGCGAGAGGACCAATTAACACTCGACTAGTACAATTTTTGCTGGAAGATAGTGGCCCGATACTCTCGCACAATGAGTCAATCTTGCGTGATGGAGAACGCATTGGATATACTACGTCGTCGGGATACGCCCACACGTTAGGGGCCTGCGCTTCTATGGGCTACTTAAAAAATATCGAAGGAATTACTCCTGAATTCTTATCAACGGGAAGCTTTGAGATAGAGCAAGCTAATAGACTGTATAAGGCTACCGCTTCACTAGTACCAATGTATGACCCAAAAAGTGTAAGAACGCGAAGTTAAAGTTTTATATCTCGTTAGTAAGACAGATGACGCCAAAATGTATGTGTTTTTCTAACACCTTAAATATGATTTTGTTCAACACAACATCAATTAAGGCAGCGTCAACCCATGAATATATGTATCCTTCGGCACATTTTTATTCCAATTTACGATAGAATATTTTAAAACCATAACTTACAAAGAGAGCCATAGTGACTAATTTTGACCAACAACTAAAAAAACTGAGCAGCGAAAACGGATTTATTGCAGCACTTGATCAAAGTGGCGGAAGTACACCAAAAACATTGGAGATTTATGGTGTAGGGAACGACGCGTGGTCCACTGAAGAAGAAATGTTTACGGTTGTCCATAAGATGAGAACTAGAATCATGAAAAGTCCCGCTTTTTCGGGGGAACATATTTTGGCAGCTATCCTTTTTGAAAATACTATGGATAAAAATATTGACGATATATCAACCCCAGAATATCTCTGGAGTAAAAAGAACGTGGTGCCGATCCTCAAAGTAGATAAAGGTCTTGCTGATGAAGAAAATGGTTGCCAACAAATGAAGTCAATACCAGATTTAGATAGCTTATTACTCAAAGCAAAAGCAAAAGGGATCTTTGGGACCAAAATGCGCTCCGTAATTAAAAAGCCAAATCAAACCGCTATCGTTGGTGTAGTAAAACAACAATTCGAGATAGCTAAAACGATTATTGCAGCAGGACTGATACCGATTATCGAGCCAGAAATCGACATCCATAGCGAAGAGAAACTCGCTATAGAGGCAATCCTTAAAAAGGAAATTCAAATTGAATTGGATAAACTAAATGAAAATGAGACGGTCATGCTCAAACTTACACTTCCAGAGATAGATAATTTCTACCAAGACTTCACCAATCACTCAAGAGTATTAAAAGTTGTCGCTCTGTCTGGTGGATATCCTCGCGAGGAGGCTAATGGACGCCTGAGCCGAAATAATGGCGTAATTGCTAGCTTCAATAGAGCGCTGACGGAAGGACTCACGGTAAATCACTCGGACGACGAATTTAATATGTTATTACAAGCATCGGTCGAAAATATTTATTCCGCGTCTATTACTTGATCTACGTAAATACTATCAACGTTTGGAACTGCCATAAAAATGGAGAATTATAAATGAAATGTCGCGCGGCCGTTTTACACACTATAGGAGCGCCAACTCCCTATAGTGACTCGAAACCAATTAAGATAGAGGAAATAGAACTAGAGGCACCAGGCAATGGCGAGGTACTAGTGAAGGTGGCGGCGGCAGGTCTCTGTCACTCGGATTTATCAGTACTAAATGGTTCCAGACCACGCCCAGTGCCCATGGTTATCGGTCACGAGGCTGCGGGCGTTGTGACATCTATTGGTCCTGGCGTGACTAATTTAGATGTAGGGGACCATGTCGTATTTGTTTTTGTTCCTAGCTGCGGGGATTGTATTCCATGTGGGGAAGGAAGACCGGCGCTATGCGAACCGGGTGCGAAAGCAAATGTTGCGGGTACACTGCTCGGGGGAAGTCAACGTATCTCGTTAAATGGAAAGCCAGTCACTCATCATGTGGGCGTCTCTTGTTTTGCTGAATACGCCGTCGTTTCTCAATGTTCTTTGGTCAAGGTCAGTAAAAATCTCCCGCTGGATCAGGCGGCACTTTTTGGGTGTGCTGTAATCACCGGGGTGGGCGCAGTTGTTAATACAGCTGAAATGAAAATGGGTTCAGTCGCTGTGATAGTCGGACTAGGAGGCACGGGGTTAGCTGCTCTGTTAGGTGCAAAAGCGGCCGGTGCAACCAAAACGATCGGAGTAGATCTGTTGGATAGTAAGCTCGAGCTCGCTAGCGGGTTGGGTTGCGACTTAGTCTTTAAAGCCGACGACCCTGAAATCATAGAAAAAGTAAAAGGCGTTACAAATGGCGGTGGTGATTACGCATTCGAGTGCGTTGGTTCCGAGCATGCTTTACAATTAGCATATTCTCTGACTAAACGAGGCGGCATGACATGCTCTAGCGGTCTATCTCATCCAAACAGTCAGTTCTCGATATCACATCTCAGCTTAGTAGCGGAAGAAAAAACTATAAAAGGAAGTTATCTAGGAAGCTGTGTGCCAAAACGCGACATACCCCGCTACATTGAACTATTTGAAGCGGGTTCGCTACCTATTGATTCTTTAATGAGTGAAAAACTATCACTTGATCAGGTGAATGAGGGATTTGACAAACTCGCGAGTGGTGAAACAGTAAGACAACTTATCACCTTTGACTAATTAATTGGTCAGCGAGTATATATGACAAATTTTTCCATTTGTTTGACGAAGCATACTATGAGTTTTCCTCCACATCTCGTCGCTCGGGAAGCTGAGAACAGAGGCTTCCATTGTATTTTTCTGCCGGAGAATAGTCATGTCCCGATCAATCGAGACAAGACGATCAAAAAGTTTGATGACATAAAACGTCTATCGAAGTTTTACGATCCTTTTATAACTTTAGCCGCCTGCGCCGCCGTAACTAGTGAAATAAAACTAGGCACTAGCGTTTGTTTGCTGACCCAAAGGGAACCAGAAAATACAGCTCGGACGGTCGAATCGCTCCAAGTCATCAGTAAGAACAGACTAATACTAGGTGTGGCAGGCGGTTTTGTTCGCGAGGCTATGGAAAATCACGGGTCTAATTTCAGCAGACGGTGGGAGATTGTGAGACAGCGGGTGCTGAAGATGAGAGATATTTGGCAGAAGAAAAATGAACTAAACCACCCTGGCAAGCCTAAAATTGATCCTCTCATTTGGATAGGGTCCAACTCCAACAAGGTTCCTGAAAGAGTAGCAGAGTATGCGGATGGTTGGTTAGCAAGAGGAGATGTGTATAAGGGTTTCCCACCCTTAGATCTAAAACAGGCGTGCGAGAAACAAGGAAGAAATATGAATGAAATCACCCTGTCGCTAATGGACCCTCCAACCTCCCTAAAAGAGAGTAAAAAAGCTATCAACGATGGTTACCAAAATTTTGTATATTTCGTTTCAGAAGACACGAAAGAGCAAGTACTGCATAAACTGGATGAAATATCTAAATTAATTGATAGGCTCCGATAAGAAAGCATGACTCATAAACAAGACGCAATACCCCAAATTGCGATCCTATTAGGATATAGCGGTGCATCGCCATTTGTAGCCCTTGCAATTCTTAGTATTCTTTTTGAGGAACCCTTCTTTATAGAAGGGTTAATTGTGTACGCGGCAATCATACTCTCATTTTTGGGGGGAATATACTGGGGCGCTGCCATGAAAAATCTATCTCAAAATGAATTCACAGCGAGCCTGAAAACCGACTTGAGTATTAGTGTAACTCCCGCCCTTCTAGCGTGGGGAATCCTAGTTATTAAAAACCTTAAAGTAGCTATTATATTTTTGTCGGTAGGTTTTCTTGCGCAACTAATAGTAGACGTAGTTGCGACTAAAAATGGATATTTCCCTCATTGGTACAATGCGTTACGTATCCCCCTCACTGCAATCGTTCTTCTGTGCCTAATCGTTGCCTATATATATTACGAACCGCTACAAATTTAAACTGTTCTACTGACCACTTTCACGGGAAGCCTCTTTATCCCAACCAGTCTATTATTCGGCGTCCATTCTATGGGACCGTCAATGCTCAACAAAACATCTGATGCTAGAAACTCTTCCAAGACGATCTTTAGCTCTAAGCGAGCCAGGGAAGCACCCAAACAGAAATGCGCGCCAGCACCGAACCCTAGATGTTTATTCGGCTCCCGCTCAATATTAAATAAAAAAGGGTCCTCAAATACTTGTTCATCTCGGTTGGCAGACATTTCCCACACAGTAACCTTATCTCCGATTGCGATTCGACAATCCTGTATCACTGTCTCAGACTTAGCAGTTCTCCGTTTGTACACGGAAGGTGTTGTCCATCTGACCACTTCTTCAATAGCACTTTTTACGAGCGTTTTATTTGCCCTAAGTTTTTCTAGCTCAAGTGGATTATCTATGAAAGCTTGTATCGCTCCAGTTATTGAACGAGTCGTTGTTTCCGCACCCGCAGGAAACAGGAGAGAAAAAAATGAACCGAGTTCATAGTCAGTGAGTTTAGATCCATCCTCCTCAAATTCCGCATGCACGATTCTTGAAAAAATATCTAGCGTCGGTCTATCTCTCTTAGTTTCAATCAAAGACTTAGAGTAATGACGGATTTTTGCAAGATATTCAGAAGCAATGACAGAGGTCGAGGTAGCCTCTATTCCCAAGTCAATCCATTCACACAGATCTTTCCGATCTTTTTCTGGGACGCCTAAAACCATACAAATTGCCTGCGTCGGAATCTCGGGAGAAATACTGGCCGCAAAATCTAGCTTATCGCCCACTTTCAGCTCACAAAAAATACTTTGTGCTTTTTTCCTAAGTACATTCTCTAGTTCTTGAACTGCCTTTAGCGTGAACCCTTTCTGAACGAGCGCTCGTAACCTCCGATGCTGCGCCCCATCACTTTGATTTAGGAGTTTCCCGGCAGTTTTTTCGTCCTTAATACCGGTTCCACCACCAATTCGTTCTCCCGCTTTATCGGACGAAAAAATTCTCGGATTACGGAGCACGTAATTAACATCTTCATAGCAACAGACCACCCAGAAGCCTTCCTTGTCAGGTGTAACATTTGTAGGCTCATGCCAATAAATGGGGGAATTTTTTCTTAACCATGTAAAATATTCGTGCGGAAAGCCTGCTCTGAAAGATAGATCATCAGACAAATCTATAGGTTCCATTTCCGTTCCTACTATTAGCTACAGATCCATGGAAAGAACATACTATTTCACTAATGTATATCCTTCGTAGTTATTCGCCGCCACATTGTCACACCTCTCCCGGTACAAAGGTGAACCTCCTGCGTAAAGGTACATTTGTCTTTTTTTACCCGGGATATTCGCCCCCATAAACCACGAATCTGCCTCAGGGAAAAGGGTTCCCTTAACTACTTCCTGTACGTGATCGGTCCATTCGTCTTCTGCATCCTGATTTACCTCAATGCGGCTTATCTCATTTTCAGTCAGGTATTTTATACAATCACTCACCCACTCAACATTTTGCTCTATACAGCGAGGGATATTACAGAAAGTTCCGCCGTTAGTCGGTCCAACAACAGTAAAAAGATTTGGAAACCCAGCGGAACCCATCCCTAAATAAGTTTTCGGTCCATCGACCCACTTGTCCTTCAAGATTAGCCCGTCGGAGCCACGAATATCGATGCGGTCGAGACTCCCCGTAACTGTATCAAAACCAGTGGCAAGTATTAATATGTCAAACTCAAATTCTTGCTCGGCAGTTCTAAGCCCCCTTTCAGTGACCATTTCAATCGGGGTACTTTTAATATCTACGAGTCGCACATTACTTTGATTATAAACTTCGTAATAACCATCCTCTAACGGCACACGCTTTGTTCCAAACGGGTGGCCTTTCGGGCACAACATCTCAGCCACTTTAGGATCGTTAACTCGGGACCTGATCTTGTTCCTAACAAATTCTGCCGCAGTTTCATTAGCTTTATGATCAGTTAGCACGTCTTCATAGGTGCCTAGCCAAAAACCGAAACCAGGCTCGTTCCAAAGTTCTTCATAGCGGGCTTCCCGCTCTTCGGGAGTCACATCGAACGCAGACTTCTCCTCAAAGTCCGCTAAAAATGATCCGAAAGTTTCACGGCATCGTTGGAAGATCTTTGGATAATCCTTTTTTATCTGAACCTGCTCTTCTGCTGTTATCGGCCTGTTACCTATCGGCTTACAGAAATTAGCCGTCCTTTGAAAAACGGTTAATTGCCCAACATTTTTCGCGATTTCAGTAATCATTTGCACCGCAGTAGCGCCTGTCCCTATGACTCCGACTCGTTTACCTTCCAGGGAAACATCCTCTCTTGGCCAATTGGCGGTATGCCAGGAGGGGTTTTTAAAATTTGCAAGTCCAGGAATTTCAGGTGTGAAGGGCGTAGATAAAACACCCACAGCAGTTACCAAAAATTTACAGCTAATCGAATGATCGCCATCTGTTTCAATCTGCCAACGATTTGTCTTATCATCATAATGAGCCGAACGCACGCGAGTATTGAATTCAATGTTAGGGCGTAAATTAAATTTATCTGCGACAAATTCCAAATATTTTAAGTTGTCAGGTTGGGGTGAAAAATGCTCATTCCAATTCCATTCTTCTAACACCTCGTCCGAGAACGAATAGCCGTAGCTGTAACTTTCGGAATCAAAACGGGCTCCAGGATAACGATTCCAATACCAAGTCCCACCTACTCCACTGCCCGCTTCGAATACCTTTACATCTAAACCTAATTCATCACGTAACTTATGAAGTTGGTACATACCAGATATTCCCGCACCAATAATTACTGCGTCAACCATCTCCCTATCCGACATCTTGCCTCTCCCGTTACAATTTTTTATCAGTCTTTTAAATTAATGATGAGTATATCATTTGACAGCGTACTAGGTCACTACAACGTCTAACGTAAAATGAATTTAATATTGGTACGTCATCGCTGGATAGTAATGCGTATCATTCATATACTTGATAACATCATACCAGAGAATAACATCTCTCATTTTGGGTCAGGGTTCCACATATCAAGATAATAATGGAGGATCTGCGCTAGTTGTAAGGATATAATTTGGTGGCTATGGGTGGACTTGAACCACCGACCTCAGCATTATGAATGCCGCGCTCTAACCAGCTGAGCTACATAGCCGAATTCTGAGAAATGTTTCCCCGATTTTTTTCGGAAAAATTTTTTTCTGAACGGCAAGGAAAAATTACCCCCGAGATCATCGTGGTTCACACAGAGCCTGTCAAGATCAACGTTAAATTAAGTCAATATACTATCGTGAAAACTAGAAAAAATAGGAAAACATCATGCTACCTGTGAGCGGGATTATCACCACCGAGGCCGAAGTTTTAAAGAATTGGATTGATTCGAACAAACACATGAACGTAGCCTATTATTTAATTGTGTTTGAAAAAGGATTCGACAAATACAAGGACTTAATCGGTATGGATATTAACTACATAAAAACCGAACAGCGTTCTACCGTTTCACTTGAAGCACACATTTGCTATCACGCAGAAGCAATGCTTGGAGATGAACTGAGAGTTGAAACTCGTATTGTCGATTTTGACTCAAAACGAGCGCACGTCTACCAAGAGATGTATCATGACGACCGCTTACTCGCCACGCAAGAGACGCTGTCCATTAGCTTTGACATCAGAAAAAGAAAAACTTGTGCTTTCGATCCGAGATTTATTGTACATTATAAATTTCTATGCGAGGCTCAGGTGTTAACGCCAATCAAGGGAGAGTTAGGCAAGTCTGTAAAACTCTCGATGAATAAATCAACAAATTCAGGTTGATTTTTTTCACTTTTACTTTTTGCAAATTTAACCACAGATTATATTATAAATTAGCACATATTTTTAGAGGTACTCTGGCTTGGTTCATAGAGTAGAAATGTAATTTGGGAGCGCCACCTGAAATTAACCTACTACATAAGTCAGACACTACCTCAATACCCAAGTTTTCCAGAGCTTCTTTGTCATCCCGCAAGCCCTCGCACTCCCTAGCTAACCACTTGGGAATCTCCGCGCCACATATCCTAGAAAATCGTTCTAAATTAGTATAATTGGTTATCGGCATAATCCCGGGGATAATTGGGATATCTATTCCAACTGATGCACATCTATCCACAAAGTAAAAATAAGAATCCGCATTGTAGAAATACTGAGTAATTGCGGCGTCAGCGCCAGATGCAACCTTATCTCTGAAACGCTGAAGATCGTCTCGCGACGACAACGCTTGAGGATGCACCTCAGGGTAAGCTGCTACATTAATTTTAAAATCGTCAGCATACCTATCTTTGATAAAAGTCACGAGTTCACTCGCATATTTAAACTCACCAGAGGCAACTAAACCTGATGGATTGTCCCCTCTCAACGCCACTATCTCTGATACGCCTGCAGATTTATATTTGTTCAACGTTTCCGCAATCTCCTCAGCTGTAAGCATATTACAAGAGATGTGAGGAGCGGTTCGAATACCTGTTTCTTCAGCGAGATTATTGGTTGTATCAAACGTTAAATCTCGTGTGCCGCCGCCAGCGCCAAAGGTCACTGAAAAAAATTCGGGATTAACGGCAGCTAAAGCTTTAGCTGTCTTCATAAGCCTTTTCTGAGCCTCGACCCCACGGGCGGGGAAAAATTCAAAACTAATTGGTACGGTCATATCATCCCTAATTATATAATATGATGAATAAAGCCTCTCAGACACTCATTCCATTCAATAATCATGAAGATTATCCCTTAATTGACTCATTCGTGCGAATAAAGGCGTCATAACGGCAAAACCATTCAATAATTGAAGTTTTTTCGGACAGGATATCAGTATAGAATTGCAGACTAGAATTTACGATTAATCTATAGATGCCATTGCTAATTAATTAACGTGCTTAAATGTTTTTAAATCGTCTGATATAAGGCTTGATGTTGGAATTGTAAAAAACAGTAGCGAATCGATGTGACAACCTACTAAGCGCATTCAATTAAGTATTTGTTTAAATTTATATTCTAAGGGGTAAATGATGAACCAAGAAGCGGCCCAAGTGACACACGCCAAACTGGCTAATGCAATAAGGGCACTTAGTATGGATGCCGTGCAGATGGCAAACTCAGGCCATCCCGGTGCCCCCATGGGTATGGCTGATATTGCAGA
Organism: uncultured Gammaproteobacteria bacterium; assembly: GCA_938075585.1. Lineage (GTDB taxonomy): Bacteria > Pseudomonadota > Gammaproteobacteria > UBA4457. The sequence continues at coordinate 16,020 of CALJHG010000017.1, forward strand.
GGTTCTATGGCGCGACTACCTTAAGCACAATCCGAAAAATCCAAACTGGCATGATCGTGACCGATTTGTACTATCGAATGGGCATGGTTCTATGCTTATTTATTCTTTACTCCATCTATCGGGTTATGACGTGTCAATATCAGATATTAAAAATTTCCGCCAACTAGGCTCGAAAACTCCGGGGCATCCTGAGTACGGTGACACCCCTGGTGTAGAAACTACTACCGGCCCCTTGGGTCAAGGTATAGCTAATGCGGTTGGTATGGCGCTTACAGAAGCTCTTCTAGCCAATCAATTTAATAAACAAGATCTTCAAATTGTTGATCATCATACTTATGTCTTCGCTGGGGATGGCTGCTTGATGGAAGGTATCTCTCACGAGGCCTGCTCTCTCGCAGGAACCCTAAAACTTGGCAAATTGATCGTATTCTATGACGATAACAGTATCTCGATCGATGGGGATGTAAAACAGTGGTTCAGTGACGATACTCCGGAAAGATTTAAGGCCTATGGGTGGCAAGTTATAAGCGATGTCAACGGACACGATCGAGCTGAAATAAAAAACGCTATTGATGAAGCGCGAGCGAATAAAAATCTCCCGACTCTAATTTGCTGTAAAACAATAATAGGTAAAGGTAGTCCCAATAAAGAGGGCACTGCTGCGTGTCATGGTGCAGCCTTGGGTGTTGATGAGATAGCACTTTCCAGGGAAAATTTAAATTGGGAACACGAGGCATTTAATATTCCTCAAGATATATATGATGGCTGGGATGGAACAGAAAAAGGTGAACTATCAGAAAAGGCGTGGGACAAGTTGTTAGAAGAGTATAAAGACCGCTTCGCAGCTGAAGGGAATGAATTTGAAAGACGGGTAGATGGTATTCCAAATAAAAATTGGGATGAAATAAAAAGTGCCTGCATCAATAGGATACGCTCCGAAACTTCAGAGAAGGAAGCCACAAGAAAATCATCGGAGCGGGTACTGGATATTCTAGGGGAAGGCCGACCTGAACTCATCGGCGGATCTGCTGATTTAACCGGCTCTAACAATACCTGGCATGCATCAAGCAAAGCAATTACTGCAGACGATAAGAGTGGAAACTATGTTTTCTATGGTGTCCGAGAGTTTGCTATGAGCGCTATTATGAATGGAATGTTTCTGCATGGTGGCGTAATACCCTACAGTGGGACATTTTTAGTTTTCTCGGATTATGCAAGAAATGCAGTTCGTATGGCAGCCTTAATGCGAATTGCACCGATATTTGTCTATTCGCATGATTCCGTTGCTTTAGGAGAAGATGGGCCTACACACCAGCCTATCGAGCACGTAAATTCCCTAAGATTGATTCCTAATTTAGCTGTTTGGCGACCCGCAGATGCTACCGAAACAGCAGTAGCATGGATCTGTGCAATAGAATCTGATGCGCGACCTTCTTGTGTCCTCCTCACTAGACAAGGATTACCTTTACTAAATCATACTGATAAACAATCAGATGAGATCGCAAAAGGTGGCTATGTTCTGCTGGAACCGGAAGACCCGCCAGATGCAGTAATAATCAGCACTGGATCAGAAGTCCACTTGGCGCGATCACTAGCGCAATTGCTCAATAGTTCAGGTAACGCTGTCCGAGTTGTTTCAATGCCCTGTGCCGAAGTATTTGACCAGCAAGACACGAAGTGGAAAGAATCAGTTATTCCGTCAACGCTTAAAAAGCGTATATCAATAGAGGCTGGAAGCACAAACTTTTGGCACAAGTATATCGGACATACCGGTCTTGCACTTGGAATTGATTCCTTTGGGGTATCGGCGCCAGGAAATAAGGCTCTCGAATATTTTGGACTTACCGAAGACTCGTGCCTGAAAAAAATAAATGAGTATCTTGTAAAAAACGATTAATTTAAGAATTTAAGGAGACTTTTTAAAATGACTATCCGCGTAGGAATAAATGGATACGGGCGCATCGGACGAAATATTTTGAGGGCGTTATTTGAATCTAACAGAACCGAAGAAATTCAAATTATTGCGATTAATGATTTAGGTAATGCGAATACGAACGCACACCTCACTAAGTATGATACTGCGCATGGCCCTTTCCCCGGTTCCGTAGTCGTAGAAAACGGTGACATGGTAGTTAATGGTAAAAAAATTAAAGTAGTTAGTGAAAGAGACCCTGCAAAACTTCCTTGGAACGACTTAGGTGTCGATGTGGTTCTCGAGTGTACTGGATTTTTCGCGAACAAAACTAAAGCTAGCGCACACATCGCGGGAGGAGCAAAGAAAGTATTGATTTCAGCGCCAGCTGGAGACGATATAGACGCGACGGTAGTATTTGGTGTCAATCACCATGTACTCAAAGCCAGTCACGAAGTTATATCAAACGCATCATGTACAACCAACTGCCTAGCACCACTTGTAAAACCGCTTCACGAATCAATCGGTATAGAAAGTGGCATAATGACTACGATACATTCCTATACGAATGATCAAGTGCTAACTGATGTATATCACTCGGATCTACGCAGAGCTCGATCCGCCACACAATCTATGATTCCCACCAGCACTGGCGCAGCTGCGGCGGTTGGATTGGTCTTACCTGAATTAAATGGCAAACTTGATGGTTATGCGGTTAGAGTTCCGACTATCAATGTGTCACTTGTGGATCTATCGTTTAAGGCATCTCGAGACACCTCAGTTGAGGAGATCTCGACCCTATTGAAAAATGCTTCTACTGGAAGTCTTAAAGGAGTACTTGCCTATAATGAGGAACCACTTGTTTCAATCGACTTCAATCACAATCAGCACTCTTCAGTTTACGAATCTAGCCAAACGAAAGTTGTAGGCGGTAATTTGGTCAAAGTTTTATCGTGGTATGACAACGAATGGGGATTCTCGAACCGGATGTTAGATACGACGGTTGCAATGATGAATGCGAAGGGCTAAACATGCTAAATATGGAAGAGCTCGAGTTAAGAGATCGCAGAGTTTTGATACGAGAGGACTTTAATGTTCCGATCAATGACAAAGGCGAAATTACTGACGATTCGAGACTGAAGGCCTCCCTGGATACTATCAACAAAGCGTATTCAGCAGGAGCCACAGTTATAATAATGTCTCATCTCGGACGGCCTAAGGAAGGCCAGTCTGACTCTAGCTTATCCCTCGAGGCTGTCGCGGGAAAGTTAAGCTCATTGCTAGATATACCAGTTGTATTCGAGAAAAACTGGATTAACGGATTTAGAACTGAACATCAAAGTATCACCCTAGTAGAAAATGTTCGATTCTTAACAGGAGAGTCAAGTAACGACACCTCACTAGCGAAAAAAATGGCCCAACTTTGTGATATTTTTATAAATGATGCCTTTGCGACCTCGCACAGAGCTCACGCTTCGACTCATGGAGTTGCTAAATACGCGGTCACCGCATGTTGCGGCCCGCTGCTGAAAAAAGAAATCGAGGTACTAACAAAAGCTTTAAATCGACCTGAACGGCCTCTCGTAGCAGTCGTCGGTGGTGCTAAAGTATCTTCAAAACTTGATATCATCAATTCATTGGCCAAAAAAGTTGATCACTTAATCGTAGGTGGCGGTATTGCCAATACATGCCTAAAATCTGAGGGTTTTGAAATTGGGGCGTCCTTATATGAAGAAGACATGATTGAGGTCGCAACGCAAATAATGAAAAGCTCTGCAGAAATTCCCTTGCCTGAAGAAGTTGTGTGCGGGAAAGAATTTACGATTGAAGCTGCGGCGCAAATAAAATCGATTCACGAAGTAGAAAAAGACGACATGATAATGGACGTGGGTCCTAAGTCGATGAAAAGTATCAAAAACATAATAAAAAATGCAGGGACGATCCTTTGGAATGGTCCGCTGGGAGTTTTTGAATTTAAAAACTTCGCCGATGGAACGAAAGAATTGGCCGAAGCGATTGCTGATTCGCAAGCATTCTCTATCGCAGGCGGTGGGGACACATTAGCTGCTATAAGTAATTTCTCCGTAGCCAAACAGATATCCTACATTTCGACGGGTGGGGGAGCATTCTTAGAATTCATTGAAGGCAAAAAGCTGCCTGCAATAGAAATCCTCAAACAAAGAGGAACTGACTAAAATAAATGCTTAAATCTATATAAGCCTTTTATTGAGTCAATATATTTAGAGCTTCTTGATATTTTTCAGTTGTCCTGACAAGCGTACCTTCAGGAATATTCGGCCCTGGATCGGTCTTATCCCAGTCTAGTGTTTCTAAATAATCTCTCACGAATTGCTTGTCAAAACTAGGGGGACTGATCCCCACTTCATAACTAGCGGCAGGCCAAAACCTTGATGAATCAGGTGTGAGAAGTTCATCAATAAGTATTAAATCTCCACTGCTATCCAAACCAAACTCCATTTTTGTATCGGCAATGATAATCCCCCTCTCAAGTGCAAATTCGGCACATTTTGAGTAAATATCTAATGTCACGGAGCGAACTTCTTCCGCCAAAGCTGCTCCTACAATGTCACACGATTGCTCAAAAGAGATATTTTCATCATGATCACCAACCGGCGCTTTTGTCGACGGAGTATATATTGGTTCCGGAAGTTTCTGCCCAAGCTTTAAGCCTGGGGGTAAACTAAGCCCGCACACACTTCCGTTTTTTTGATAATCCTTCCAACCCGAGCCGATCAGATACCCCCTGACAACAGCCTCAATTGCTAGAGGTTTAACTTTCTTGACTACAATTGATCGACCTTCCAAAGGAGCTCGTTCGGCTGCATTAGGTACAACGCTTTCTAAAGTTATATCGGTTAGATGATTGCTAATTATTTCTGAGGTTCTTTCAAACCAAAAATTAGAAATTTCCGTTAATATAGCACCCTTTCTGGGTACCGGATCTGGTAGCACGACATCAAAGGCGGAAAGTCTATCTGTGGTAACAATGAGAAAATGGTCTTCTCCAACCGCATAAATATCTCTAACCTTGCCTTTTTGGACTAACGGCAAACTCTTTAAATTTGTTTCATAGACTGCAGTTACAGATTTGGACATTACAGGTGATTCCCTTGTAGATTAATCGTTAGATTGTTATTTTAAAACGGTCTGGTGGCTTTGACAATATCGGGCACATCGCCCCGCAAACCCATAGCGCTCTCGATCAGGTAGTCTTTGAGAAATTTTTTAGAATTCAGGAATCGGGTACCTAATCTGCGCAATATATTAATAGGTAGGGTATCTACCGCATAAATCGAATTTAAGCCAGTCGTCACCGCTATCATTTTTAAAGCCTCGCCTTTACGCCAACCGTGATAGCGTCTGAGGCTATTCTCAAGGCAATGATAGTTGAAAATGGATTTCGGCATAGTACATTCCATTAATGTTGCAACATCGAGTAGTCCCAGATTTAAACCTTGTCCAGCAAGAGGATGGAAAGCGTACGCGGCCCCCCCTACGAGCGCAAAATTATTTTTAACTAAACTTGAAGCAATACCATATTCAAGAGGAAATGACGCCACTGAAGTACAATCATGTATTGTGCCAAGCGTAAAATTGACAGCTTCTCCTAATTGATCTCGGAATTGTTGCTGATCTAACTCTAGTAAACGAATCGCATCATCAGACGGAACACTCCAAACAATCGAACTTTGAACACCTTTTTTAAGAGGGAGGAAAGCCAATGGTCCTTTGGATAAAAAACACTGCCTCGCTATATTATCGTGAGACCCCGCGGTAACAACATTTGCTACAACTGCGGACTGGCCAAAATCCTTGCTCCGAAATTGGATACCCAACAGCGATCGCATGGGCGAACTGCGTCCATCAGCCACTACAGTCAAACTCGAGTCTACCAAAGTGCCATCTTCTAGCAGAAGCGGAGAACCCGGATCAATGCTCGTATCGCTTGAAACAGGGCAACAAATTTTTGAGATTTTCTTTCTGTCAAAGCGTGTCCTTAGGACTCTCAGTAACTGATTCTCACTATGGATCCACGACATAGGAGGCAAAAACATGTCTGGCAAATCAAACCTTATATGACCTGATTCACCCTCTTCCCATGTTTCAATACTATTAACCACACCATGATCGGTAGACAGTAAATCTTCCCAAACACCGACACTACTGAGAATCTCTTTCGACGCAACGGACAAGGAGAAATGCCTGTCGATGCTTTTTTTTCTTGTATTGCTTTTAGACGGATCTACCATACAGACACTCTGCCCAGTCTTGGCAAACATCAATGCAGCCGTTAAAGCGACGATCCCATTTCCAACAACGCAAATATCAAATTTGCACCGCATGCTAACTACTCCTACGGAATTGCGCGCCCGTGCCGGTAAAGGAGGCAACAATTTTTCGTCTGAAGACAACAGATCTCGAAGCGAGGAGCATTGCAACACGGCGCACGGTGATAAACGGAGATATCTTCGACGTGAAAACACCGCCAAGCGAATCCGTAAAGGCATGAATTGTTTGATGGTCCTTGTGACGCAACTTCGTATATCGAGATAAAAGCTGTTCGCAGCCTATATCAGGCACATTACAATCAATTAGTGATGCCAGATCAGCTATGTCCCGAATACCTAAGTTAAGTCCCTGAGCTGCGTTTGGATGAACAACGTTAGCGGCATTGCCCAAAAGAAGGAGTCGCTCAGCGCATAAACTTAGTGCCCTTTGACTTAATAGAGGATAAGAATATCGCGGTCCGACAAGTTGCAAAGCTCCCAGACGGCCCCCTATTCGTTCCTCTAAAAGGCTAGCGTAGGCTTTATCATCAAGTTCTTTAACACAGATCAATTCACTATCAGACAAGCAATATACACTCACATAATCGTGCCCTCCGACAGGAATAAAAGCAAGAACTCCTTGCTCAGTAAAGCGCTCAAGTGCCATGGCCGTGGTCGGATTAGATACCGAAACCTTACAAACTAAGGCAACCTCTCTATAGTTCTTCTTGTCTACAGATATTCCGGAAACTCTCCGTACATCAGAATTCGCGCCATCTGCCGCAACAATTAATCTAGCCTCGGCACCGACAACACTATTTGCAGAGTATAGGTCAGCCTCCACACCTAATTTTGTCAGTCGCATGCCCCGAAACTCAGTGCCATCCAAAAATCTCAAACTTTTATAAGTAAACGCTTTTTTTCGCAAATTATCGAGTAACAGATAAGCGGGGCACGAATAGCCCAAAACATCCAGTCCGGACTCAATAGCTTTTAATGTAACGCTGGGCAATACACCTTTCTCAGAAACCAAAATTTTCTCAATAGGTGTGCATGCTGAAGAAATCGCGGACCAAGCATCGATACTCTTTAAAATACCAACGGTCCCCGCCGACAGAACCAATGATCGCGCATCCCTTCGACCTTGCGTTTCGGTTTTTTCTCGCTCTATTAAAGTTATATTCAATCCCTGGGAACTCAAAGCAATTGAAAGAATAGTTCCTACTAACCCCGCTCCCACGATGATACAGTCTGACTGAATCGCCTCATCCCGCATCCATTAATGCCTCGATTTCCTTCCTACTTTTAGGAACATTACTACTTAAAACTTCTGGTCCAGCTGCCGTCACGAGCACGTCATCCTCGATTCTAATACCGATATTTTGCCATTTTTTTGCCAATCCTTTAGCGGCACTAGACAAGTAAAGACCAGGTTCCACTGTAGTAACCATTCCTGGTTCGAAAACACGCCACTCATCGCCAACTTTGTAGTCCCCAACATCATGCACATCCATACCTAACCAGTGTCCAGTTTTATGCATATAGTATGGGCGGTAAGCCTCTTTTTGAATTAGATTCGATACGCGTCCTCGCAAAATACCTAGCTCAGCCAAGCCACGCGTGAGCACTTCTACGGCAGCGTCGTGGGGCTCGTTCCATCTATTCCCAGGAATAACCTTAGATATAGCTGCATTCTGAGCTTCCAAGACAATGTCATAGACAAGCCCCTGACTTTCATTAAATCGTCCATTGACAGGAAAGGTTCTAGTGATATCGCTTGCATAGTAGTCATATTCAGCGCCGGCATCTATAAGCAATAGATCTCCAGATCTAAGCTTGTCGCTATTTTCGGTGTAATGAAGTATGCAACTATTTGCGCCCCCTCCTACAATAGAAGGATAAGCGGGGGATCGAGCTCCTTTTTCAATAAAGCACGACAGTATTTCTCCCTCTACTTGGTACTCCATATCGCCCGGCGACACAAATTCCATAGCGCGACGGTGGCCCTCCGCCGCAATCTGAGCAGATTTCCTCATAGCACGCTGCTCCGCTACGCTCTTAAATAACCTCATCTCATGAATAATATGACCTAAAGAAATAAACTGATCCGGAGCATGAACACCTGCTCGGCCCTTACTGGTCACCTGACCCAACCATCCTATCAATCTTTGATCAAATTCAGCATAACGACCCATCGTATAAAAAATTCGATCTTTGTTCTCTAATAACCCGGGTAATATCTCATCTAGATCTTCGATTGGAAAAGCGTCATCCGCACCGTAAAAATCGCAAGCACCTTCCAGTCCAGCCCGCCGTCCGTGCCATATTTCCGCCTCCACATCTTTTTCTCTGCAGAACAAAACATATTGTCCCTGTTCTCTTTCAGGGATAAGAACGAGTAGCGACATGGGTTCAGGAAAACCGGTCAAATAATAAAAATCGCTGTCAGAACGATATGGATAATAAACATCTCTATTTCTGACCTGTTCCGGAGAGTTTGGTTGAATAATAATAGAATTACTACCGACCATCCTCATAAGCTCTTTCCTGCGACGTACAAATTCTCTTTTTTCCATCAGAATAGTCCCTTAATGAATATCTCTCTTGGGAGTGAATCCCCCTTTTAAAGATTCTAGCTCCTCATAAATAGTCATAATACCAACGCGTGTAAATTCATATAGTTCCACTAGAGCCTTTTCTCCCTCTTCATCCTCGATCAAATCTTCGTCAAGACGACAAAATTGTTCTAAATCAGATAAAAAATTCAAACAAGATTCTGCCGAAAGACTATCGCGATTGAAACCTGATATACCCAAGCCGTATAAATAGCCTTGGCACCATTTCGAAAACTCAGAGACCCTAACACTTAATTTAATATCATCCTTCGGCAACAACAGGAAAACCCCACTACCGGCGCGGAGAATTTCTATACTGATATCCGCCAGCAGGGATAGAAATTTCGCTGAATCAACTTCTAAACTATCGCGGAAAATATCTTCAGACTCAGCCAAACAGCTAAACCACTCACTTTCCTCGTAAGCTTTCGGACCGGTAATTAGACCAAAAAGTATCCCGTGAGCCTCTGAAGCACCAACATCACAATCTAGATTGTTTAGGACAGCTTTCAGACGATCATAAATATTATCCACTTTTTTAACCTTCTACTATTTTGTGCATTCTATTATCCCACGATGCTGTAATGACCTACAATTAGTCTTAGTATTGACCGACTGGTCAAAACAGCTCTATATTTGTAATCCATAACTAACTGCAGAAACTCAAAAATGAATGGCGACAATCAAGACAAATTAGAACTAGCCTCACTCGAAACCCGAATCGATGAACTGATTCGAACCATCGAAGGTCTCGCGGACGAGAATACCAAACTGCGCAATCAAAAAATTAGTTTAGCAAATGAGAAAACAGAGCTATTAAATAAAACGGAACAAGCTAAAACGCGTGTAGAGGGAATGATAACAAGACTCAAGGCTTTGGAAACTAGAGGATGAGTGACACTCCAAAGCCAATCAAGGTAACCATACTCGATAACGACTACCTTGTGGCCTGCAAGAGTAATGAGGAAGAAGAACTGCTAGAATCGGTCAAGTTCTTAAACGCGAAAATTGAACAACAAAAACTGTCCGGGAATACGAAAGGCAATCAAAACATCGCTGTCATGACAGCTCTTAATGTTGTCAACGAGCACCTTAAATTAAAGAAAAAAAACGAAAAGGCCTCTGCGAATAGGGGTGACAATCTGGCTCGTATAGAGTCTAAAATTCAAAGCGTACTTTCGCGTCAAAATCTAGATTTATTCAAAGAAGCTGAATCTCAATAAAAGAACTAATTCCTAATTACTTTAAAACCATGTACGATTTGATCTACGTGTTCTCTGCTTTGTTCGCGAACTGATCTGACAATCTCTGAGCCGATAATATTTATAGCATCGGGACAGATTTTAACACGATGTTGAGCATATCCGGTCTTGCCGGACAGCCTGATTCGGGTATTGACGTCCCAACCTTGAGCTTTCTGGTTCAAGATTACGGTCAGCGACGGCATAGTGGAGGACATGTTTTATAAACGTATTTTTACTCAAAGATTATGAGTAAATCACCAGCATCAACCTGCTGACCCGCATCCAGAAGAATATCCTTTATGATGCCGTCAAGCTCTGATCGAATGTTGGTTTGCATTTTCATGGCTTCTATAGTCAAAAGGGACTGTCCTTTAGTAACTTTCTCGCCCACACTAGCGTCTATTTGCGCTATCAGCCCGGGCATTGGCGCACTCAGATGAGTACGATTATCTTTTTCAGCTTTTCTCCGCGCTGCAGCTTCAGCGACTGGCGCTTCCGTTTCAACATATACTTGTCTTGGCTGACCATTTAATTCAAAAAAGACCGCTCTTTTCCCAGACAAATCAACTTCGCCCATACCGTTATATCGAAGTACGATTATTCTTCCCGGCTCTATTTCAATTTGAACCTCTTGCCCAGACTCCATCCCATAAAAAAATACTGAGGACGGCAAAACGGTTAGATCACTAAATTCTCGATATGCCTCCATATACTTGATAAAGACATCAGGATACATGAGATAAGAGGCAAACTCAGGATCAGAAATTGGGCGGAGCGCTTTTTCTTCGGCTAACTCTCGCTCAGCGACCAAGTCAACCTCGGGTATAATAGAACCTGGCCTAACATCTAAACCCACCTCTTCCTTTAAAACCTTTTTCCTGAGCTCTTCAGGGAAGCCGCCCAACGGCTGGCCTAAATCGCCCCGAAAAAAAGACACAACTGAATCGGGGAAAGCAACTTCGATGGCAGGATCTTCGACGGACTCTCGATCCAAACCGCTAGTAACCATATAAAGCGCCATATCACCCACGACCTTGGAGCTAGGCGTTACTTTAACAATATCGCCAAACATGTCGTTAACTTCAGCATAGGCTTGAGCAACCTCACTCCATCTGCCCGCCAAACCTAAGCTTCTCGCTTGCTCTCGCAGATTCGTATACTGACCGCCAGGCATACCATGAACAAATACTTCGGATGCTCCAGACCGCTCTTCACTCTCAAATGCACTGTAATTTTTCCTAACTACCGACCAATAATCAGATAATTTCCTCACAGAAACTGGATTTAAAGAACTCTGTCTCTCAGTATGACGCAAAGCCTCTATTACAGAGCCCATATTAGGTTGACTGGTTAGCCCACTCATAGAATCCATTGCCAAATCTACAGCATCGACGCCAGCATCTACCGCAGCAAGCACGCTCGCTGCTGCTATTCCGCTGGTGTCATGAGTGTGAAAATGAATAGGAATCCCAATCTCTTGTTTTAGCGCACTAATAAGCATCGAGGCAGAATGCGGCAAGCATAATCCAGCCATATCTTTTATTCCAAGGATATGCGCTCCGGCAGATTCCAATTCTTTTGCGATTTTTAAATAATAATTTACGCTATATTTATCCGATTTAGCATCGGCTACATTTCCGGTGTAACAGATTGTTCCCTCGCATACTTTGCCCGCTTCTATAACGGAATCCATTGATAGGCGCATATTCTCAACCCAATTCAACGAATCAAATACTCTAAAAATATCGATACCCGAACTCGCGGCTTGATTTACGAAATACTGTACTACGTTATCTGCATAATTTTTGTACCCAACCGCATTAGAACCACGCAGTAACATTTGTGTCAGAATATTCGGTAGTTTATTTCTAATAGCCTCCAGCCGCTTCCACGGGCACTCATGAAGAAACCTCATCGCAACGTCAAAAGTAGCACCCCCCCAACATTCTACGGAAAGCAACTCTGGCACCAGTTTCGCATAAGCCGATGACACCTGAACGAGATCATAGCTACGTACTCGAGTTGCTAATAAAGATTGGTGCGCATCGCGAAAAGTAGTATCTGTAATCAAGACTTCCCTTTTCTCAAGCATCCATTTCCCAAACCCTTCAGGGCCGAGCTCTTGTAACTTCTGCAGAGTGCCATCGGGAATAGATTGCTTCTGGCTACCAGGGACCTTGGGCGTTTCTAAACTATCAGGCTTCGCTCTGGACGCGACGGCCGGATTCCCTTTGACAACAACATTGCCAACATACTTAAGCAGGCGTGATGCACGATCTCTGCTCTTCGGCAGTTGCATCAATTCTGGCGTATCATCTATAAATCGAGTGGTATATTCCGCTTTTTGAAAACATTTATTTTCCATCAGCCCCGCTAAAAAATTAAGGTTAGTACTGACCCCCCTTATCCTAAACTCCTGCAGAGCTCGCCGCATCCGTCTCGCAACATCCTCTTGAGAAGACGCCCAGGCCGTAACTTTAACTAGTAATGAATCATAATATCGTGTGATTTCAGCTCCAGTGTAGGCAGTTCCAGCATCTAACCTAATCCCAAATCCAGCAGGACTTCGATAAGTCGAAATAGTCCCGTAATCTGGAATGAAGTTGTTCTCTGGATCCTCGGCCGTCACCCTGCACTGTATAGCGTGCCCGTTAATTCTAATACCTTCTTGCAAAGGCACGCCCGACTCACTGCTCCCTATAGCATATCCTTCGGCGATTCGTATTTGAGCCTTTACTATATCGATACCAGTAATCGCCTCACTAACAGTATGCTCAACCTGTATTCTCGGATTGACTTCAATAAAATAGAAAGCACCTGTGTCAATATCCTGCAAAAACTCTACAGTACCTGCATTCTCATAGCCCGCAGCTTCACAGACTTTAATAGCAGAGAGGCAAATTTTTTCTCGCTCCGCATCACTTAGGTACAAAGCCGGAGCCCGCTCAACCAGTTTCTGATTGCGTCTTTGAACCGTACAATCTCTTTCAAAAAGGTGCACTATATTTCCCTGACCATCTGCTAGAATCTGGACCTCAACATGGCGAGCCCGCAAAACTAATTTCTCTAAATATATTTCGTCATTATTAAATGCAGCTAATGCCTCTCGGCGACCAGTCTCAACAGTCTCGTGAAGCTCGCCCTCTGATTCAATGACGCGCATCCCACGCCCACCACCACCCCAAGAGGCCTTTAACATAAGAGGGTAACCAATCTTTTCCGCTAAAACCGACACCTTTTCCCTTTCTATTGGAAGTGAACCCGTCGCAGGCATCACCTCAACAGCACTCGATTCAGCGAGCTCTCTCGCTTGAATTTTATTGCCTAATTGTCTCATCGTTTCAGCAGAAGGCCCAATAAAAACCAAGCCAGCCTCACCACAGGCATCCGCGAATTCAGGGCTCTCGGACAAAAACCCGTATCCAGGATGTACGGCATCTGCACCACACATCAAGGCGATATCAATGATTTTTTTTATATTCAGGTAAGATTTGACCGGAGTCTCACCCTCACCTAAAAAATAGGACTCGTCAGCTTTAAATCTGTGCAGTGAAAAACGGTCCTCATGTGCGTAAACAGCAACACTTCTAATATCTAATTCGGACGTCGCTCGCATCACTCTTATTGCAATTTCACCACGATTTGCAACTAGTACTTTTCTGATTGTTTTCACTTGCATCGTTTAATAGGTTATTTTGTATACATACATAGTTTAAAGCACGAACTCGCAGAACGCACATGAATCTGAAAGTAATACTTATCTATTTAATAACTATCGCATCATTTTGTCGAGCGGACTCTGCCTCTGATGATTACAAAAATGGAGATTATGAATCGGCTGCTTTACGTTTTCAGATGCAAGCTGAAGCGGGGAATGCTCGTTCTCAGAATAATCTTGGCGCGCTCTACTTGAGAGGAAAGGGTGTACCCCAAAACTATCAAAAAGCCTATGAGTTATTTTTAAAATCTGCTGGTGAAAACTTTAAAGGTGCGATGTTTAATCTAGGAATTATGAATCTTAGAGGATACGGTAGAGCAAAAAATTATCCGGAAGCAGCACTATGGTTTAGAAAAGGCGCCGAACGTGGCGACCCGGAAGCACAATTTTTTCTTGGAGTATTGCTCAGTAAAGGATTAGGCATTCAATCTGACTTGGCAAAGGCAAAACAATGGTTTTCAAAATCCGCTGACCACGGGCTAGCTGCTGCTCAGTTTAACCTAGCTATACTTCTATTAAGAGATCCTGAGCATAGCGGTAATAGAATCGACGCACTGGGCTGGCTTAAAAAAGCAGCTGATCAGGAATATGAGATGGCAATATTTCAACTTGCTACCGAGTATCTGAAAAACTCTGAAAACCAACAGGATCGGGAGAAAGCTACTCAACTTATGCTTAAGTTAGCTAAAAAGGGGCATGTTCGTGCCCAGATGCAGCTCGGCCTATTGTATCTATTTGGGGATGCTCAAAACTTAAATAGCGAAGAGGGTTTTTTCTGGTTAAAAGAATCCGCAATGCAAGACTTCGGTCCCGCCCAGCACAATCTTGGCACTATGTACGCACAAGGGATAAGTGGTGAACCTAATTTGAAACGTGCATATGCCTGGCTAACAATAGCTTCTGCTTCGATAGCCCAAGCCGAAGAAGATAGCTTGATTATTCGAGAAAAACTTTCCGAAAATGAATTACAGTCATCTGAGATGCTAATTGCTGAAATAACGGCACAAATAGCAAATGATAAGGAACTATAATAAAAAAAATTGTAAACGACTAACGAGGACTCATGGGAAATCACTCAAAAAAAGCGGAAGCTTATATTTTTGACATGGATGGAACTATCTTAGACTTGAACTTTGATCGGTGCGTTTGGCACCAGCGATTACCCGAGAGAGTTTCTACTATCTTAGACGTGCCTCTAAAGGTAGCTGCTGACATCGTTAAGAACAAGCTCGCGCCACTTAAAAATACTTTAAATTGGTATGATCTAGATTACTTGAGTCAGAAGTTTAGTCTAGATATTGGAGAAATTGAAATCGAAATGTCGCACCTAATAAAACCTCGGCCAGGCGCTATAAATTATCTAAAGAAAGCGAAGGGTAGCAATTTGATGATTTTAGCATCTAACGCATACCCCAAGAGTATGCTGAGGAAGCTCTCACTAACAGGCATAGCGACTTATTTTGACATTGTAATTAGCTCACATGAAATCGGTTTTTGTAAAGAAGAATTGAAATTCTGGGAGAAATTACAAACTCAAGTCGGCTTCTCGCCAAATAAAACTGTGCTAGTTGACGATAATTTAACTGTATTAAGGACTGCCAAAAAATTTGGCATCAAAAATCTGTTTGGCATTAGATATCCCAGTAGTCAGGGAACGCCAGTAAGCGACTCAGAGTTCCAACTAATAAACAATTTTGAAGAGATACGCTACCTCAGTTCTTAAATTAAACAGCACATAGAGATTTCAAAAATCTCACTTTGTGCTTTTCTAGCCTTCTCCTCGAACCGAGTTATAACTCTCTGTGTTGGGCGAGGGGACCACAACCGTTCCCCGGCTAAATTTCTCCAACATTTGTTATGTCGTGTCAATTCAAGTACGTCTAACGCGTAGGCTAAATTATCTGTGGAGAAACGGAAAATACCATTTCTTTTCAACTTTAGTGCAAGTATTTCCAGAAATTTCGACTGTACTAATCTTCGCTTTATATGCTTTTTTTTTGGCCAAGGATCTGGAAAAAATATATCTACGCTATCCAAAGACAGGTCGCCCAACCCCATAACTAAATCGTGCACATCTCGATAAAAAATTTTCACATTTGTTAGCCCGCAGTCCTCGATAGCTATGAGCGCCTGCGCCACACCTGGGGGATGAACCTCACACCCAATATAATTGGTGTTAGGTCTCGCTGCGGCTGAGGATATCAAATTATCCGAATTACCAAAGCCTATTTCAAGAGCGAGAGGACCTGGGGTAGGAAATAACGAACCTATATCCTTAATTGTCTCCAAGTCACATGCATACTTAGACCTCAGGTTCACTATGCCTCGCTTTTGCGCCTGTGTCATTCTACCCGCCCGAAGTACGTAGCTGCGAATAGGTCTGCCTTGAACCTCCACCACTTATATAAAAAACCTGCCATCTAACGGGGACGAGGCCGACGCATAAGCCCGTTTAGGCATTCGTCCAGCACGAAATGCCTCCCTTCCCGCTTCGACGGCTTTTCGCATCGCACTAGCCATCATTACTGGATGTCTCGCTTCGGCAATAGCCGTATTCATTAGTACACCGTGGCTACCCAGCTCCATTGCAATGCTTGCATCCGACGCTGTTCCTACTCCGGCGTCAACGATGACTGGAATGCCCGCATTTTCAATTATAGAGCGCAGAGTAAAACGATTTTGCAGCCCCAAACCTGATCCAATTGGCGCCGCAAGGGGCATGACTGCTACGCAACCTATTTTTTCCAACTCGCTGGCTAGAATAGGATCATCTGACGTGTAAACCATAACTTGAAATCCATCTTCGCAAAGTATCCGAGCAGCAGAAAGAGTCTCAATAACATTAGGATAAAGTGTCGTTTGATCTCCCATGATTTCCAATTTAACAAGATCATGTCCGTCCAACATCTCTCGGGCTAGCCTACAAGTACGCACAGCAGAAGTAGCGTCATAGCAACCGGCTGTATTTGGCAAGATAGTGAACTTATCTGGAGAAATGAATTCTAATAAGTTGGGTTGATCAGCATTTTGGCCGAGATTGACCCTTCTTACCGCTACTGTAACGATTTCAGCGCCGCTAGCCTCAATCGCCTTTTTAGTCTCGTCAAAGTCCTTGTATTTACCCGTGCCCACCATCAAACGAGATACAAATTTTCTATCGCCAATGCAGAGCAAGTCAGCATCATTAGTCTTCTCTTCACTAGTAATTACCATTAGTTTAAATACCCTTTATACAATTCATTAACCACCACCAACGGCGATTACAATTTCGATCAAATCCCCATCGCGAAAGGTATATTGCCCATGATAGCTTTTTGCGACGATTTTTCCGTTTACTTCGACCGCGTAACGGCCTTTAACATCCATTATCTCTATTAGCTCAGAAAGAGTCAGTGACTCGCACACCTGACGCAGGTTTCCATTGACACTCAGTGAAATACTCATGCCGACTTCCTAATAATTATTCTCAATTTACTCAAAGATAGTAAACTGACGTAAACCAACAATATAACACTAGGGCATATTAATTCAGAAACCGTTTCAAAACGAATTAATGTACTTACTTTAGGTTCATTAAAAAAATTTATCATAGGTGGTTCAATGATCAAAGTATTGTGCGTTTAGCAGATTAATTTGGGGAATTTATATGAAGGATATTTTTAGAGAGATACGTGATGAAAAAGCGGAAATATCGGCTAGCAATTTATATTCTAAAAAACTAGCTTTTCATAATTTTTTTCATGTCATTGAAACTCTAAAATTTGCCAATAGGATTATAAACTCTCTGCTCATCGAGCCCTCTACTATAAATGTAGAAACCATTTACTACGCACTCTTATTCCATGATGCTGGGTATATTGAAGATCAAGCCAGTATGGGCTACGCAGACAAAGAGTCTTACTCTGCGGCTCTAGCGGAAGAATATCTTTTGGGACGTGGTATGCATATGGTGGATGTCTCCAAAGTGAGTATGGCGATAAAAGCTACCCATATTAGTGCGGAATGCAGAAATCTAGAAGAAGAGGTTGTACGGGGAGCAGACATAAGCGGAATGGCAGCGCCCTACAACGATTTCCTTGAAATGTCTAAGGCAGTCAAAGCCGAACAAGAGTATTTAATTGGCGAAACAATTTCTTGGGCTAACTGGGTCCGGGGTTCAGAAGTACACTTAAAAACATATCTTTACGAAAAAATTTCCTGCGGAAAACTTTTCACTAAGTCAAACGGACCCTCGCTGTTTAACCAAAGACTTACCTCTAATATCGACCAACTAAAGCAAGAAATCGTGTAATTAATTCTGGTTGCATGGAATAGGTTCGTCTAAAAAGGTATCTAAGGACTTAGTTCTGTCTTCAAGGTTAAAGGGACAATGCCCGCATCTAAAATTTTGATACGGGTATCAATAATTAATGCGTCGCCTACCAACGGACCTACTAAAACTCTGTGCAATAACCCAATACTTTCTATAGAGACTACTTCGATTCTTGAATCGATATCCGACGCTGATAGCACAGACCGCACTCGCTCAGCATCTTCTTTTAATTTAAATGAGCCGGTCTGAAAAGTAACGGCACCGTTAACAGAGGGGGGTGTACCCTCACCAACCGGCTTCTGATCATAAAAATCAAACTCGACCGGTGGTAAACTGCTGCCGCCAAAAATATCTTTGATCCTATTCTCAGGTGTGAAATCCGATACTTTAATATTCTTCATTTTTACGCGGATATTATTAGTAAATCTTTCGCCGATGTCCGTAAAGATCAACCCAAAGGATAATAAAATCCCAGACATCAAGCCAAGTAAGAAGTAACGAGGTTTGACATCGCGCTTAACAATATCTCTATTGGGAGATTTTTTTTTATAGTCCTTTAGCCGCATTTCTATATCTCTACATGGTGCGCGGTGCAGAAATATCCAGTAATTGAAGGCCATTAACTAAAACTTGTCGAATACAGCAGATTAAGCTTAGCCTTGCACTCCGTAGCCTGATATCTTCTATTAATATTTTGTGACCGTTGTAGTAGGAATGAAATTCCTGCGCCACCTCTCTCAAATATTGAGTTATCTGATGAGGCTCATTGCTTTTCATGGCGGAAATAACTACTTCAGGATATCTAGCAAGCAGCACAGCGATTTTTCTTTCCGATATTTCAGACAGGAGATCGCCAAGCTCCGCTTCCCAGATCGCCGGAACATATACTTCAGATGATTCAAGAATACTGCATATGCGTGCGTGCGCGTATTGAACATAAAAGACCGGGTTCTCATTACTTCTTGAGACCGCCAAGTCTAAGTCAAACTCTAAGTGCTGATCAGATCTTCTCATTAAATAGAAAAATCGTGCGGCATCCACACCTACTTCATCGACTAGCTCTCGAAGGGTAACGAATTCTCCAGAGCGAGTCGACATAGCCACTGGCTGATTGTTCTTAATTAAGCTGGCGAATTGGACAAGTATTATTTCGAGTCGCTGCTCTTCACATCCTAATGCAGTGAGCGCAGCCCTCACCCTTGCAACATAACCATGGTGATCTGCACCCCATATATTTACTAACCGCGCGAACCCCCTACTAAATTTATCAAAATGATAAGCCACATCAGCCGCAAAATATGTTTTAGCTCCGTTCTCTCGAACAAGAACACGATCTTTCTCATCTCCAAGCGCCGCTGAGCGAAACCAGGTCGCTTTATCTCGGACATAAGTATGACCTTTACTATTTAAATTAGATAAAACCGAGTCAATCATCCCTGAATCATGCATTTTTTGCTCGGAGTACCATTCCTCAAAATCTACTCGAAAATTCTCCAAGTCTTCTCGAATACTATCCGTGATTACGCTAGCAGCGTGGGCTTTAAGCTGAGCAAAAATTTCTAAACCTAGGACTTCTTTTATCTCTCCAATCAAATTGTCTAGATCCGAGTCGCTTTCACCCTTTAACTCGACTTTGTCGAAAGCAGACTCCTCGATTTCAATAGCAAGCGAGCTCGATTTAAGGTAGTTTTCGGCTATCTGTCGTACGTAATCGCCCTGATAACATAAGCTGGGGTAACTACTGCTTCTTCCAGTTGACTCCTTCATTCGTAGATACACGCTTGCCGCCAAAATATCCATTTGCCTACCAGCATCATTAACATAATACTCCTTGACCACTTCAAAACCACATGCAGCGTATATACTAGACAGAGCTGATCCTAACGCCGCGCCTCGGCCATGGCCAACATGAAGTGGTCCCGTAGGGTTCGCTGATACAAATTCTATTTGCACTTTTTTACTCGCACCGATCATTGAACGACCAAAGTCAGTTTTATGTGCGAGAATTTCACCAACGATTGTGAATAGAGACCGACTCGAAATTTTGAAATTAAGGAAACCTGGGCCAGCTACGACAACTTCCTCGAAGGTTGCATCCCTCAGCAGCATGTCACGCATAGTCTCAGCGATCACCCTAGGCGGCTTAGAGCAAGGCTTGGCGAGCAACAAGGCAATATTGCTACTGTAATCACCATGAGCAATATTCTTCGGTATATCTATCTGATAATTAGCTGAAACAGCTTGCGGCAAAACATTGTCTGCTTTAAGAGTTGCTAAAACCCCGTCAATTCGTTCCCGGAGGATATTTTTCAAAATTTTACACCTAAATTTTTCACACCAGTGATATCACTGCTCACAGATTCTATCTCTTCTGAAAAGGTTTATCACATTATGTGTGTCTCTATAGAGTATCATGTGGATCCACATCTATGGCCCAACGTAACTTGATTTTTCTAGCAAGATCCTCGATATCTGGTATCGTAGATCCAATACAGTCATGTATATCCGATTTTTTCATCACGCGAATTACTAAAAGGTACCGATGCCGTCCTGCGCGCTGGGTCATAAGAGCTGGAATCGGATCAGTAACCTTGAGTTTTCCATCTGAATCTTTCTCGAGTAATTTTTTGACGCCCAAGAGAAAAGACTTTGGCCGAGATACTTGTTGTGATTCTGCCCTGATGATCACCATAGATACGTAAGGTGGAAGCTGCGCTAATTCCCGCTCAGCTAAAGCTAAATTTGAATAGGTCTCATACCCTCCATCAATGACTCTTCGCAACACTGGGTTATCTGGACGATGTGTTTGTAATACCATTTCACCAGCCTTGCCGCCTCGCCCGGCTCGTCCAGTTACCTGTATCAATAATTGTGCCAACCTCTCTTCAGCTCGGAAATCTATGGAATACAACCTACTATCCGCGTCTACCACTCCAACGAGAGTCACGTTTTCAAAGTCTAAGCCTTTCGATATCATTTGAGTACCAATCACGATATCAACTTTTTTTTCCTCTATACTATTCAGGATTATTTCAAATGAATCGCCGGACTTAACCGAATCTCTATCGACTCTCACAACATTCTTATTGGGAAACTGTCGCTTGACCTCCTCCTCTATACTCTCTGTACCTAAACCGAGAGGTTCCATATTTTGACCTTCACAACAGACTGATATCTTCGCCAACGAAATCTCGTAGCCGCAATGGTGGCAACTTAAAATTTTTCGGCTTTTGTAATAGACCAAATACGCGTCACATCTATAACAGTTCCTAATGTCTCCACAATCTCTACAAATTAGTAAAGGCGCATATCCTCGTCGATTTAAAAAAAGTACGACCTGCTGACCGAGATCTAAATGATGTCGCATCCTCTCTATTAACATATTGCTCAACCCACTCTTCAGTGATGAGCCTCTAACATCTAGTATCTTTGTGCTGGTAGCAACTAACGCACGAGGCCGATCTAATAGCTTTATTACGTCGTATTTCCCGCTCTTTATATTTGCTAAGGTCTCAAACGAGGGCGTCGCAGATCCTAAAATAATCGGGATACTATTTTTTTTAGCTCTGACTATGGCGATATCACGCGCGGAATACTTAAATCCATCGTACTGTTTATAGGCGCTGTCGTGCTCCTCATCAACGATAATCAAACCTAGGTTCGGTAAGTCAAACCAAACTGCCGACCGAGTGCCAAGCAAGATGCTTACTTTGCCACTCAGACAATCTTGCCAAGCACTAATACGCTCAGAATTACTCCTCGCTGAATGCAACAAAGCTACCTGACTCCCAAACCTCTTGCGAAATCTAGAAATCAAATGTTTAGTCAAAGCGATTTCGGGTAGTAAAAATAAAATCTGTTTGCCTGACGAAATTACTGTCTGCATAACCTCAAAATAGACTTCTGTTTTCCCACTTCCAGTCACACCATAAAGCACAATGGAACGAAACTTCTCGAGATTCCGCTCAATAATACTTTTCGCATTCATCTGTTCGGGGTTTAAAATAACTTTAGATTTTACGATTATTGGGTCGCTATCTCTCGCTTTGCTTGTACTTTTAGTAGCCCAACCCTTCTCCACCAATTTCCTCAATGGTGCCTGCCAAGCAAATGTGAGCGACTGAAAGGTCTCTGAGCCATTATTAGGTGATGATACCAAGAACTGCAGCAACTCCAATTGCCTAGCTCCATTTACAGTCCTAGCCTCAAGGGCGTCGCGACCCGCTTGACTGACGTGCCAGATATAGCTTTTTGATAATGGAACCCTATCTCCCTTTCGCATCTTACCAGGCAGCATTAAGGATATCACCTCACCTAGAGGATGATGGTAATAGGATGCGGCCCAAGAGGCTAAAGATAACATTTTCCTCGACACAATAGGCTTGTTATCAATTACTTCTAAAATATTTTTTAGTTTTCTCCTACAAGAGGTATCAAAGCGACTAAAACTTACAACGATACCGATCCTCTCAGAGTTTCTAAGAGAAACCCTAACTCGAGTACCTATTTTTATATCAAGATCTTCATCGTTGTCAGAATCAAAGACATAATCGAAAGTGCTACGCAATGGGGCAAAAACAGCCACTTGAACGATTTTTTTGCCTTTGCAGCGTGATTGAGGACTCATTTGTGTCTCATCTATTAGATCATGCAGTTAAACGAAGCTGCTATCATTAGGATATATGTACATATTAATGACTAGTCAACCATATGCGAAGGCATTGGTTACAATAACATAAAAAAAATTGGCGAAGTCCCTATGTTAAAAGTAAGTCGTATTTTTCTCGTAGGCCCAATGGGTACTGGAAAAACAAGTATTGGTTCAAGGCTATCTCGCGCGCTAGATTATTCTTTCGTTGACACCGACGCTGAGATCGAAAGCCGCACGGGAGTTAAGATTGACGTGATTTTTGACATAGAAGGGGAGGAAGGATTTCGAAAACGGGAGATAGATGTGATAAAAGAACTCATTTCCCGCGAAAATATAGTGATAGCTACTGGTGGAGGTTCAATACTGGCCCCCGAAAATCAAAAAGCCCTCGCCTCGGGATTCGTCATATACCTCAGTAGTAGTGTCAAGACTCTCATGAATAGAATTCGCGAAGATACCTCTCGCCCACTTCTTAATGTTTCGGACCGAGAGAAGAGATTGAAAAATATTGTTAATGAGAGGGAACCTATCTATTCTAAACTAGCCGATTTAACAATTAAAACTGATGATTTTTCAATCAAACGTATCATAAAAATAATAAGTGATGAAGTAACATGATGGAAAAAATTGATGTCTCTCTGGGAGCTAAAACGTATCCAATACACATAGGGCATAACCTGCTCAGAGATACCGATATCCTCAGTAGCTACGCACTTTCAAAACAAGTGGTGATCATATCTGATTCTACGGTAGCAGACCTCTACTTAGCGACATTAAAAAGAAAGCTCAGTAACAAAGAATCTTACGAATTTATCATACCTCCTGGCGAAGAATCGAAAAGCCTCGCTTACTTTGAGCAAATAATTTCCTTCATGCTAGAAAAAAAAATTAACCGAAACGCCACCATCATAGCCCTAGGGGGTGGGGTCGTGGGAGATATAGCAGGATTTGTGGCGGCTTCGTATCAAAGGGGTGTCAAATACATACAGGTACCTACAACTCTGCTCTCGCAGGTTGATTCCTCGGTAGGCGGGAAAACCGCTGTGAACCATTCTCTGGGGAAAAATATGATAGGTGCATTTTATCAGCCAATAGCCGTTATCGCTGATACAGCCACCCTTGCTACGCTAAGCACACGCGATTTTAACGCAGGGGTTGCTGAAGTCGTCAAATACGGACTGATAAAAGAATATAGTTTCCTAAAGTGGATAAATGAAAATGTTTCTTCTATTTTGTCGCGCAACAAAACCTCACTTAACCATATCATAAAAGTATCCTGCCTAACTAAAGCTAAGATTGTCGAGTTAGATGAACTCGAAAATGGTGTTCGAGCGATACTCAATTTAGGACATACTTTTGGCCACGCTATCGAGGCATTTGAAGGCTATGGAAGTTGGCTTCACGGGGAGGCAATAGCTGCTGGAATGGTTATGGCAGCTCAAATGTCGTTGCATATAGGATATCTGGATAACAGTAAATTGGAAACTGTTGTTAAATTATTAAAAAAATGTAGCTTACCGACTGAACCACCCCGCGCGATGAAAGCAGAAGATTTTTTAGATCTCATGAGCAGAGACAAAAAAAA
>CALJHG010000018.1 GCA_938075585.1 uncultured Gammaproteobacteria bacterium
GTTTTAGTCGCCATAATAGAATACTCAACGGAGTATTGTACCTACTTTATAAACACGATCTGGCTTTTTTTTGTATACTTGATCCAGATTTAGAATAAGTAACTATAAAATAATTTTAGCAATCTTAAATTTTCCTCAAGAAATAAAGTTTCGAAGACATTAAAATGAATGCACTTGTAGACGATCCTAATAGCAGTAACACAATCACGTCTTACGGCCCCGGTTGGATTAAGATCGCGCAGAGCAAGATTGATATACCTTGTGTAGTAACGCGTACGACGTTCACCGTGGACTCTCTTCCTAATAACATCATGGATTTAAATATTCAGAATATCGAACCTATTGTTGCATTGAATCCTGAGGTGGTTATCGTTGGTACGGGTAAGAAGCAATTATTTTTAGATAAAAAGATCAGTTCAACCTTGACCGATCGGGGGATTGGTGTTGAGTACATGGATACAGCCGCGGCTTGTCGTTCATTCAACATACTTTTAGCAGAAGAACGATCGGTCGTAGGAATCTTCTATATGATCGTATAGCGGTTTACGATCGGTGTCCGGACACGTTAAGTATTACAGCGCAGGTAGGTAGTTACTCGGATCCGCCGGCCGTCCTCTTACACGAATTTCAAAATGTAATAAGGTCTCCCCTGACGCAGACTCGCCCATCAGAGCGATTTCCGCGCCAATTTCAACACGATCTCCTTCCACCACTAGTCGGCGACTGTTATGAGCATAAGCACTCATTATTTCATCGTCGTGCTTAATAATAATTAATTCCCCATATGCTTTTAGATTAGAACCGCTGTAAACAACCAGTCCATCAGCCGCTGCAATAACTGCATCACCAAATCTTCCGTGATAACGGACACTTTTGCCAATCAACTGTCGGTTACGCCCGCTCGAAGCTGTGTGAGGATGAACCCATTGTGCGGGGCGGCTCCCCACTCTATTCACGTCGGAGATAGGACCTAGGTTCTTTAGGGATCCCGAATGAGGCGGCGTTAGCCTCAACGTTTTAGCTCTTAAAATCAGATCAGGATTCTCAATTTTATTCCAATGAGCTAGCTGTTCAGGATCTAAGTCATACCTCCAAGCAATCCCGTATAGTGTGTCACCTTCTAAAACTTTGTGCCGGTGTTCCTTGGCCGAAGCGTGCCGAACATTTGGAATTTCGTTCTGTTTTAGAAATAACAAGGGCTCTAGTGCAGGGACTATCTCTATTTTCCTGACCGGCACAGGCTTAGTTGGCTTAGCGCAACCCGATGCTAAAAGAAAAACCACAACCACTAAAGCAGAAGGAAATATTTCTTTACATACTGAGTGTGACTTCACTATCTGAGACCATCAAGTAATGGGACAAAACTAACCCGCTCAAGACACTCTTCTTCGACACCTTTTGCTGTTTTAACATACATACGCAGTTCTTGTTTTCCTGATCTGCCAACAGGAATAACCAGCCGCCCACCGATAGACAATTGATCAATTAACATAGACGGTAACGATACCGGAGCCGCCGCTACTAGTATCGCGTCATAGCTAGCGTTAGCCGCCCACCCTTCAAATCCATCACCATGTTTGAGCCTTGTATTCAAAATCTTAAGTGCCCGCAACCGCTTATCCGTCTTGACGAATAGACCCTTGACCCTTTCTACACCGAAGACCAACCGCGACACTTGTGCTAGTACTGCGGTTTGATAGCCACATCCACTACCAATTTCAAGCACTTTTTTCATTGAACCGCTGTCATATAAAGCTTCGGTCATCAAAGCAACGGTATAAGGCTGAGAAATAGTCTGGCCATACCCAATTGGCAACGCAGTGTTCTCATAAGCTCGAGAAGCTAATGCTTCATCGACGAATAGATGCCTCGGGACAGTCCTTATAACTTCTAAAACTGTCTCCGACTTAATTCCCATTTCCCGCAAAGAATCGACCAGCCGATTACGGGAACGCTGCGATGTCATTCCGATCCCGTCGACTTCACTCACCGGTACTACTCCTTTGGCAGGGGGTTAGTTATAACTAATCAAGAACTCTAGTAGCGCTTTCTGAGCATGCAGACGATTTCCCGCTTCAGCCCAAACCACAGACGAGTTTCCCTCAATGACTTGTTGTGTCACTTCCTCCCCTCTATGCGCAGGCAGACAATGCATAAACAGCGCGTCCGCCCTTGCAAGGCTCATAAGCTTTTCATCAACCTGATAAGGCTTAAACACGGACTGTCTGCGCTCTGCCTCCTCTTCCTGCCCCATACTCGCCCAGACATCTGTGACCACCAGATCAGCGCCTTCGACTGCGTCCTGAGCTGAGCTAGTCTTCTTGACCCATTCTCCACTAAGATCTGTTTCGTAACCAGAAGGTGATGCGATCGCAAGTTGAAAGCCCATTAGAGTAGACGCGTTGATATATGAGTTACACATGTTATTGCCATCACCAACCCAAGCTACTTTTTTACCTTTAATATCACCTCGAAGCTCAAACCAGGTTAGCAGATCTGCTAAAACTTGACATGGGTGAAAATCATTAGTCAAACCATTAATTATCGGTACCGAGGCATAATCAGCGTAGGTATTTAAAATTTCATGCTCGAATGTTCTCACCATAATAGCATCAGTCATTTCAGAGAGTACTCGAGCAGTATCTTCCGGGGGTTCTCCACGAGCTAACTGAGATTCCGAAGACGAAAGAAATATAGCCTTACCGCCTGTTTCAGCCATAGCTGCCTCAAAAGAAACGCGAGTCCGAGTGGAAGATTTTTCAAAGATCATTGCTAGCGTTTTATTTTCTAAAATTGACATACGCTGCCCGCGTTCCCTGCAGGCCTTTAGCTCTATGGCACGCTCGATAATTAATATAACTTCATCTCGGTTTAAATCGTCCAACCTGAGGAAATGTCTAGTAAGTCCGCTCACTTGTAGTCCACCATGTTTAATCCAAAAAATCAAAAATTGAAGCGGAAACTTTTTCAACAATTTCCGTCGCCTGATCGTCACTAATGATCAGAGGTGGGAGCAAGCGAACAACGTTCTGTGCAGCTACGTTTATTAAAACACCATTCGCGGAACAGCTCTTAACTAGCTCCCCACAAGGACGATCTAATTCTATGCCAACCATTAACCCCTTTCCTCTTACTTCTAATACTTCATCCCGGCTTGCGAGCTTTTTATGGAAAGCAGTCACAAAAAATTGACCCAATAATCTAGACCGTTCTAAAAGATTTTTCTCACTCACAACGTCCAATACTGCAAGGGCTGCACTGCACGCCAGAGGATTGCCACCAAAAGTAGATCCATGTGTTCCCGGACTCAATATGGTGGCTGCAACCCCTCGCGCTAGGCACGCACCAATCGGGACACCATTTCCAAGTGCTTTAGCAGAAGTGACCACGTCAGGCAAAATATCTTCATGCTGATAAGCAAACCACTCCCCGGTTCGACCGATACCTGATTGCACTTCGTCTACAATTAAAAGAACGTCTTTCACATCACATAGGCGTCTCAACTCGCGAAGATAATTATCATTAGGCACTACAACGCCTCCTTCCCCCTGAATTGGTTCAACCATCACAGCAACACACTCAGAATCTTGCAAGGCATCAGCCACCACTTCGATATCGTTATAGTTGACGTGCTTGAACCCGGGTACTAAAGGCTCGAAACCTTCATGAACTTTTGAGTTCCCTGTAGCACTAAGGGTCGCCATTGTGCGACCGTGGAAACTCCCATTCATGGTTACAATAGATGGACACGCAATACCTTTGGTATGCCCGTATTTTCTAGCGATTTTTATCGCAGCTTCATTAGCCTCGGCTCCAGAGTTACAGAAAAACGCATTTTCCATGCCCGCAATACTAGTTAGTCGATCCGATAAATTCTCTTGAAGTTTTATACGGTAGAGATTGGATGTATGGAGCAACGTCATAGCCTGCTTCGAAATAGCTGCCCCTACTTCTGGATTTGCGTGTCCTAATGAACAAACGGCGATACCCGACAAGGCATCAAGATATTGCTCCTCATCAGCGGTGTATAAATACGCGCCCTCGCCTCGGCTAAACTGTATTTCGGCCCTACCGTAGTTGGCCATTAACGTTGTAACTTCATTTTCCATTTTAAAAATATCCCATAGGCACGAACATGAGCTTGTATCTAGCACCAACGATACCGCTTTTGGCATTCAACTCTATATTCTATAGCAATAACGAGCAAACTGTGCATTTAAAGTCCTATTGATATTGTGTATCGTTAAACCAGATAGGTTAACTAGGGGATAAAATGAATCCAGTGCAATTGAGTCTTTTCGTAAGCGAATCCACCGCTATATGCAGAGAAATGGGGATAACGCTAAAACGGGTTGCACTATCACCCAATATTGCCGATCGGCTCGATTTCTCATGTGCACTATTTAGTCGCGAAGGCGAGTTGCTAGCACAAGCCGCTCATATACCTGTGCATCTAGGAAGTATGGCCTATGCCATGAAAGACTTAGTCTCTCTGTTCGATTGGGCGCCCAGTGATTCTGTGATTGTGAACGACCCATATCTCGGAGGTACCCATTTACCTGATATAACTATAATTACACCTATATTTTTCGACGGCACGCTGTCCGCGTTTTGTGCAAGTCGCGCCCATCATGCGGACATAGGTGGTGACACGCCAGGCTCAATGCCTTTAGCATCAAACTTAAGCGCGGAAGGACTGATAATAACTCCGCAATATATCTGTCGAAATAACAAACTAGAATCCAAAACCGTAGAACTACTAAATAAAAACCTACGGACTCCAGATCGAACTTTGGTCGATATTTTGTCTCAAATAAGTGCGAACGAAACTGGCGTAAAGCGAACACAAAGATTAATACATAAGTATGGAATAGATAGTTTCTTTGATGCCACACAAGAGATGAGTGAATATTCAGAGCTATTAGCGCGAAGGACTATCAAGTTAATTCCCGATGGTGTTTATTCTGCCTCAGATATTATGGATGGCGACGGGTTAGGCAATAACACTATAACGATTTCAGCCTCCATTACCATTGATGGTGAGTGTGCAAAAGTGAATTTCAGAGGAACAGCCCAGTCTGTTTCAGGTAACATTAATTGTCCCGTTTCCGTTACCGCGGCCGCGGTCTATTATGTATTTTATTCATTGATGCCGCGTGATACACCTGCATGCTATGGTTCTCTCAAGCCAATAGTCATCGAGGCACCCAGAGGCTGCTTAGTTAACGCGATAGCGCCATCAGCCTGCGCAGCCGGAAATGTCGAGACTAGCCAGCGCATAGTCGATGTATTATTGCTCGCTCTAAGCGACGCCATACCCGACAGAATCCCCGCTTCTAGCCAAGGTACTATGAATAATCTAGCTATGGGAAACCAGCATTGGGGTTATTATGAAACGATAGGCGGTGGGACCGGGGGACATTCAGCTGGTGACGGACTAAGTGGTGTGCAAAGTCATATGACCAATACGTTAAATACACCAGTAGAGATTTTTGAGAAAAATTTTCCGGTCATGGTACAAAGTTATTCAATCAGACGTAATTCGCTTGGTCGAGGGCAGACCAATGGTGGGAATGGGTTAGTTAGAGAATACCGCTTCGAGGAACCTGCGCAAGTTACTATCCTAAGCGAGCGAAGACAAAACTGTCCTCCCGGTCACCATGGGGGTGGGAACGGCACTCGCGGACAAAATAGTCTAAACGGGAAAGTGATTCCGGGTAAAGCAACTTTCCAAGTTAAAAAGTTCGATGTTTTGAAGCTCGAAACACCCGGTGGCGCAGGTTGGGGCCGAGTTTTAAAAACAAAAAACTAATTCCTTTTCACCTGACAAACATATAATATGTGTGTTCCACTTTGCAACCTATAATGGATACTAAACCATGGAAACTATGGAAAAAATCAAAAATATTGTAGAGACCAATCCAGTTGTCTTATTCATGAAAGGTAGTCCGCAATTTCCTCAATGTGGGTTTTCTGCGAGAACTGTAGATGCACTGAAAGCTTGTGATGCCGAGTTTCATTCAGTCGATGTCTATGCTGAACCAGACATCAGACAGGTTCTACCACAATACTCTGAATGGCCAACTTTTCCTCAACTTTTCATCAATGGTGAGCTCATTGGCGGATGTGATATTGTAATGAGTATGTTTCAAAATGGTGATCTAAAGCAGTCACTCGCGGACGCAGTCGGCGCTTAGGCTGTTCCGCACAAGTCGTTGAAACTAGTGGCAGTCAATAACTGCCTCGCGAATAATTATCTTCATAGCTAATCCGAATGTGAATTCCCCCATATGGGGGCAACCCCCATACTCGCTAATGTCGCCGCGTGGTCTTTAAGTTCGTTGTCTGACACAGCAGCAACGACCAAGTTAGCTTCATTTATAGCTTTTTGTGCAACTAATGAGACTATGTTTTGGTGTGTTTGCTCGCTACTTTCAAGCTCTAAAGATTCCTGCCCCCCAGTCATAGCCAAGTAGACTTCCGCCAAAAGTTCGGCATCTAGTAAAGCGCCGTGCAGCTCCCTATGGCTATTTGCGACGTCATATCGTTTGCACAAAGCATCCAAGCTATTCCTTTGGCCTGGGTGGAGCTTTCTCGCGTAATTTAAGGTATCTAATACACTGCAGTAATTCTCTATAGCGCCCCATTTAGAATCAATTCTCTCGAGTTCCATATTAATAAACCCTAAGTCAAACGGCGCATTATGTATTATTAATTCAGCTCCGTTCACGAACTCCATGAAATCATCGACGATCCCGACAAATTCTGGTCTTCCCACAAGATCTTTAGCAGTCAACCCGTGTACCTCAGAAGCCCCTTCGTCCACATCTCTTTTCGGATCAAGAAATTGTTGGTAGTGTCTACCGGTAAGGCGTCTATGCGAAATTTCTACGCAACCGATCTCAATTATACGATGGCCACTTTGCGGTTCTAGCCCGGTAGTCTCGGTATCTAATACCACTTGTCTCATAAATACGGCTCCAAAAAGTTATACTTTATTAAGGGCTTCGTCTATTGCTTCATTGGCCAGTTGATCCGCTAATTCATTCCCTATGTCTCCCGAGTGTCCGCGCACCCACTTCCACTCAACTTCATGCCTGGCGGACATCTCGTCCAGGTCCTTCCACAAATCGACATTTTTTACCGCCTTTCTAGTCGACGTCTGCCAATTTTTTGCCTTCCAGCCCGCAATCCATTCCGTGATCCCGTTTTTCACATAGGTAGAGTCTGTGAACAGCTCTACATTCGCGGACGTTTTAATAGCCGCTAGTGCCATGATTGCAGCGGTAAGCTCCATCCGATTGTTCGTTGTGTTGTGCTCAAATCCTTTTAACGTCTTTTCATGACCACGATCAGTAAGCACTGCCCCCCAGCCGCCTGGACCCGGATTACCACGACACGCTCCGT
The DNA here is from genome assembly GCA_938075585.1 of uncultured Gammaproteobacteria bacterium. Taxonomy (GTDB): domain Bacteria; phylum Pseudomonadota; class Gammaproteobacteria; genus UBA4457. The sequence goes on from CALJHG010000018.1 coordinate 7,408, forward strand.
CCGTATAGATGGTGATTTTATTTTTTTTGACCATCAAAAAAGTATAGCTCTAGCCAACTCGACTTGCTAGCCTAAAAATACACCTGTAACTCTATCCCAATCATAATGAAATGACCTACAATCACCAGAACAAAGAAATTTCAAATAACATGTCTATTGCTCCGGCGCAGCGGGGCATCTAAAGCGAGATAGAATGCTAAAAGTAGTTTTTAATTTTTTCTGGTTCTTTGCAGTGTATGGGACAACAATATCCGCGCAGGAGCTCGGTGGAATCGGTGGTTTAGAACAAAGGTCAAAAAACACCTCCAATGAGATCATTAAAAAAGCCGAGCTAGAACCAGATCTATGGCGAGACATAGCTCGAGAATTTACTCTTTCGACACGATATGCTGGCAGGCCAATCAATCCACTTGATCATTTTATCGGTCCCCTAAAACACATCACTCTTGCTAGCGAGAGATCTGCTCCCTATCTCGCTCACATTAACAAGGAAATACAAAAACGTGGCCTCCCCGCGGAAATAGCCCTCATTCCGATCATTGAAAGTGGTTATAAGCCGCATGCGACATCGTCTTCTGGTGCCGCGGGATTGTGGCAATTAATGCCTGCAACAGCTAATCGTTTTGGACTTCATCAGTCGAAATGGTATGACGGTAGGCGAGATATAATTGCTAGTACCAAAGCCGCTTTGGATTATTTTGAAGAGTTAAGAGATCGTTTTCGCGGAGACTGGAAACTAATTTTTGCCGCCTACCACTCAGGCGAACGCACCATAGAAAGAGCGATCGAGTTGAATTTGCAGCAAGGTTTGAACACAGACTTCTATTCTCTTAGACTTCCAAAGCTCACGGAGGCCTATGTTCCTAAACTATTAGCTGTGACCGAAATTGTCGCGAATCCGCAAGCTTTCGGCTTGGAGCTAGCCAAAATAAGCAATCGCGAGCCATTCGAGGAAATAAATGTAGGTGTGGGCCTAGACTTAAACAGAATTTTAATCTGGACCGATTTGGACGAAAAGACATTCGATATCCTTAATCCTGCCCATCTAAAAAAGCTCACCATTGAAGGCCCCCCACCCACAGTACTAGTTCCGACCGCAATCGCTAATATTATAAGAAATGAGCTTGCCTTAGTTGACCCCTCCAGTCGTTACCGACCAAGAATCATAACAGTCGAACCGAATGACACTCTTTCCGAGATATCATTCCTGACCGGCCTGTCGGTAGAGAAAATTAAAAAATTCAACTCTTTAAGGAGTAACAGACTCCGTATCGGGCAACGATTGCTCATTCCCATGCCTCGTATCGCACCCCCTATCGATCCTACAATTCTTTCTAAACGATTAATTGCAACAGAGCATGTTGTAGCAGCCAACGACACTCTATGGGCAATTGCAGCC
>CALJHG010000019.1 GCA_938075585.1 uncultured Gammaproteobacteria bacterium
GAGTAAAAGTTTTTTCATCGACTAAAAATGTTTGTCCATTAACGATACCGATGAACATACCAAAAATTAAAAAAGCGAGTATTTTCATAGCGACGAGTTTTGTTCCGCGTTAAGTATGTCTATCGCTTTAGCAATGTTGCCGCGATCTAGCGGCCCAATATGTTTATGGCGGATAGTTCCGTTACTGTCCACAAAAAACGTCTCAGGTACTCCGTACACACCCAGTTCCATTCCAAATTCCCCGGTGGGGTCGAACCAAGTTTGTGAATACGGGTCTCCATTTTTATCTAGCCATATTAAGGCATTTTGACGCATATCTTTATAGTTCAAACCAACGATAGGTATAGCGTCGTGCGTTGCCAGTTCCATAAGCAAATGATGCTCTTCTAAACAAGCCGCACACCAAGACGCCCAAACGTTTAGTATAAAACTGGAACCGATTAAATTAGACGTAAGTAATTTGGTTTCCGCGGTTCTTAGTTCATCAAGTTGTCGGACTGGCAAAGGTTCGCCAACTAACGGTGACGGGATCAGCCGCGGATCTTTCGTTAAACCGATCGCAAAGAATATTATTAGTATGATAAATATAGAGAATGGTATCAGTTGACGCACATCGGCTACTCTCAAATTCTAGTTGTGGTATTTATCTGATTGGATTTTTGCGATTGATGGCTGGTCCTTGTTGCGTTCCCAAACCCTAACGCGGCGATGGCTCCAAAGGCCATAAGTATCGCGCCAAGCCATATTAGTCTAACAAATGGTTTTATATTTAATCTGACACTCCAGTCGCTATCGTTTATTTTTTCTCCGAGAGCGATATAGATATCACGGGTGAATCCAGGTGAAATACCAGCCTCTGTCATGGTTTGACCGCCTGAATGATAATTTCGTTTTTGAGGTGCTAGTCTAGCTTCAAACTTATTTTCTGAATGTACCAAGAAAATAGCTTCTGTCCCATCGTAATTAGGACCAGAGATTGCACTTGCCCCTGCGAATCTAAATTCATACCCGCCGAAAGTGGTAGTTTCTCCCTCAGACATGCGAAGATGCTTTTCTAACCCGTACGAACTTACTAACGTTATTCCAATAACTGTGATCGCAAAACCGATATGGGAGATACTTTGTCCAAGGTATGAAGATATTAGTTTCTTGCTACTAAGGTAATGTCTGATTTGGCCAGCCAATGTCGAGAAAATAACCCACAATGCCAAGACTAAACCAAATAGGGCCATTAGTGGACTAGTGTCGTCAATCATCCCCCAAGTCCCGAGAGCAAGAATTATAGTAGCGAGAAGAGGATATTTAGCGGCATCGGAAAGCCGGCGAAAACTATCATTTGTCCAAAAAGCCCGTTGTCCTAGTCCAATGAGGATAAGTAACGGCGCCATTAATGGTATAAATACACTGTTGAAGTAGGGCGCGCCTACCGAAATTTTTCCTAAACCTAACGCATCTATCATTAGTGGATATAACGTCCCAAGAAGCACTGTAGCGGTAGCTACTGATAATAAGACACTGTTTGTGAGCAGAAACGACTCTCTAGATAATGCACTTCCGTGTGGCTCCTGAGCAGCGTCTGGTTTATAGAAAGTAAATACTAGCAGGGCGCCACCAATCACTATGGCAAGAAACATCAGGATAAATACTCCTCTTGCTGGGTCGGTCGCAAAAGCATGTACTGATGTCAATACCCCTGATCTCACTAAAAAGGTACCTACTAAACTGAGGCCAAAGGTGACGATAGCGAGCAGTACGGTCCAGTGTTTGAAAATGGCTTTCTTTTGTGTCACGACGACTGAATGAATCAAGGCGGTTCCTAGTAACCAAGGCATGAAAGATGCATTTTCAACTGGATCCCAAAACCACCATCCGCCCCATCCTAATTCGTAGTAAGCCCACCAGCTTCCAAGGGCTATGCCGAGGCCTAGAAACGCCCAAGCAATGAGAGTCCAAGGTCTGACCCATTTCGCCCATGCGCTGTTTATTTGGTTATTAAGCAGGCCGGCCACGGCAAATGCGAAAGGCACTGCAAATCCAACGTAGCCCATGTATAGCATGGGTGGATGAACGATTAGGCCAAAGTCCTGAAGCAATGGGTTCAAATCTCGACCACTTTGAGGTGGAGGAATAATTCTATCGAAGGGGTTCGAGGTGAATAATGTAAATAAAAGAAATCCGAACGAAATTATCCCCAAAATACCGATTATATCTGCGTTCAATTTGAGGGGTAAGGGTTTATCAAATAAAGTCAGAGCGAAAGTCCATGCACTCAATATCAAAACCCAAAGCAGGAGGGAGCCTTCATGCGCCCCCCACACTGCTGATATGCGATAAAAAAGCGGAAGAGCACTGTTTGAATTGGCGACCACATAAGATACTGTGAGATCAGTGAGGACAAAGGAAATAATTAGCGTCACAAAGCTTGTGGCGATCAGAAGAAATTGCGCTCTCGCCAAGGGCTTGGCTAGCATTATTAGGTTGTCCGCCCCCATGCGAGCACCGATCATAGGGACTGCAGCTTGAAGGGCGGCAACGCTAAGTGCTAAAACTAGCGCATAATGTCCTATCTCCGGTATCAATCGACTTTACTATTGTGTTGAACATTTTCTAGAGCTTCAGCTACTTCGGGTGGCATATAGTTCTCGTCATGCTTTGCGAGAACTTCAGAGGCAACGAACAAACCGCTTTTATTCATCTGGCCTTTCGCGACAATGCCTTGTCCTTCCCTGAACAAGTCGGGAAGTATTCCCTCAAAGTAAACCATTTGTTCATTCGCCGTGTCTGTAAGGTTAAACCATACCCCCAGAGATTCTGCTTGCCGTACAACGCTACCCTCTACCACCATTCCGCCTATCCTGAATGGACGTTTAGCGGGCGCGTCCCCCGCATGTATTTCACTTGGGCTGTAGAAGTACATGAGATTTTTTTCGAACGCCGTGAGGATAAGTGCCAAAGCAATACCTATACCCAGTATACCTAAACAAATTAACTGCAATCTTTTTTTTCTCATAGGGTGCATCATTTCTGTTTCTCCTGGCTAGCTACATGTCGTCGCAGCCAGCGGAGGTGCTTTTCTCCTTGGCGCTTTGTGTGCACATACAACAAAATCATGATGCCAAAAGTAATAGCGTATGACGACCAGACGTAAACAGCATATCCACCCATCGAAAGAAATGCGGCCATGATTTAGATTTGCCCCCTTTCATTCCTTTTGATCAGATCTTTAACCCATTGTGTCTCTTTATCATATACGAGAATAGCTGAACGGATGCGGTACAGGCTAATTATTGCAAAATACAACATAAATGCTACGGTCATGGTTAGGAGAGGGATCAACATATCTATATGAATTGAAGGGGAGTCAAACTTTGATACGGTGGGACCCTGATGCAGCGTATTCCACCACTCTACGGAGTAATGCACTATAGGTATGTTGATAATTCCAATTAGGCACAAAATGGAAGCCGATCGAGCCCCTGTTCTTCTATCATCTATAGCTTTTAGTAAGGCAATTACCCCTAAATAGAGGAAGAGAAGTACTAGTTCTGACGTAAGGCGTGCGTCCCATTCCCACCAAGTGCCCCACATTGGCTTACCCCAGATAGAGCCCGTAATTAGTGCGGCTAGGGTAAATGTGGCCCCGATTGGAGCGATTGCGCCTAGAGTTATTTCAGCTAATTTGACTCTCCAGACCAGAACTGACACGGCAGATAGTCCCATTGCCATATAAACAAGAAGAGACATCCACGCGCTTGGAACATGCACGTATATAATTCTAAAGCTATCGCCTTGCTGGTAGTCAGCCGGTGCCGAAATTAGTGCGCCATAGAGGCTATATATAAGAAAGGCAAGAAAGACAGCGATCAGAAAGGGAGTCAGTTTTGCTGAAAAGAAATAGAAGTTCCGAAGCGATGAATAATGGTAGAAAAATCTAAACATTAGCCCAGGCGTGTCCTAATAGCCGATGCAGTTGCCCATGGTGTGAGAGTCACGGCTAGTACCAGAAGCCCGGCTAGAAAATACAGTTCAGCCTCTGGGATCAAGCCAGTCTGACTATTGGAAGTAGCTACAGCACCGAAGATAAGTATCGGGATAAAAAACGGTAGGGCTAGCACAATGATTAGCATCCCAGCAGACCTCAAGCCGACAGATAGTGCGCCAATTGATGTGCCGATCAGACTGATTGTCACGCTCCCTAACGTGAGACTCAATAATAAAATCGATAGGGAAAACGTATCTATACCGAGACTTAGAGCTAACGGGATCGCCAAAATAATTATTGGTAGTCCCGAAAGTACCCAATTGGCTATTGCCTTCGCTAAACCTACTAGTAATAAGGGGACACCAGACAGGACAATAGCTTCAAGCGCGCCGCTTGAATAGTCTGTTTTAAACAAGTTTTCCAGCGATACACTCATAGCTAGAAGTGCGGCGATCCAGAGTAACCCGCCAGCGAAAGATCTGAGAACAAGCGTTTCTGGGGACAACGCAAATGGGAAAAGTATTGTTACTAGAACAAAAAACATAATGGGGTAAAGTAGGTCTGCACTCTGGCGCCAGGTCTTTATAACATCTCGGCGGACCAACATAAAAAGTGTGTTCCAGTTGTTCGTGCCAGTTATCATTTAAGTTCTACAACTTTTTGTACTGTCGAAGACTGGAATTTTTGATGACTCGCAACTATTGCAATGCCACCATTACTAATGTGGTCGTCGATTAACGACTCTATAACACCACAAGATTCGGTATCGAGAGAATTAAATGGCTCATCTAGTAGCCATAGTGGACAATTAAACATTAGTAATTGAGCCAAGCTCGCACGCTGCTTTTGTCCGGCCGAGAGAATGGCTACTCGATAATCTTGAAAACTTTTTAGGTTCATTGCTTCTAGACTCGCTTCCACTGTTTTGTTTAACGTTTTCCTCGAGATTGCCCTTAGAAAAGATAGATTTTCCAAAGTTGTCAATTCTTCTGCTAAGCCTAAACTATGGCTTACATAGTTGAGACAAGATTGGGAAAACGGCCTTTCATTAATGTTTTTTTTGTTCCAAAATATCTTGCCATGGGAGGGATCGATAAGTCCGGCTAGCGCTCGCAAAAAAGTAGTTTTCCCACTTCCGTTTGCGCCTTTTAAATGGACTAAGTGTCCCCCGGCCAAACTGAGCGATAAATCTTTTATTATTCCTCGATTACTACGTTCTACCGAGAGGTTCTTTACCTCAAGACTATTAGGCATACCGCTATCTACGTTTTCCTAAAGCACAAAATTAACGCGAAAGCCCAGGCATTCCTCCACCCATCGAGCTACCTCCTTGACCCCCTTGGCCAGGCACTACTATTCTTTGAGACTCTTCTCTTGCCATCTCCTGAGCTCTTTCCTGTAATTTTTGTACTGCTTCTTTGACCCCATCTGGGAATAACTCGAAAGCTGATTTAAGATCAGCCGCCTCAATCGGAAATTGCACGGGAATCGGACCCATTTGGGTCATTAAAGTGGTATCGCCGATAAACAGCACAGCGCGGGAGCTATCATCATTACCCTCAACATCGACAGGAGTTAGCCTTTTTATGGTAGCCGATCGCGTGTCTGTGATCGACTCTTCACGGTAGAGGGCAGTTGTGTCAATCTTAAGAGCATCTATTTCATCTGAGTCCGGTTGCGCCATTATATTTCTCCAGGGTTATTTGCAAACTATATATTAACATGTACTTCATTAATCGATGCTAAATTTGTATATATTACTCATCTATCTGCCGGCGATTGTAAAAAATGATCTGAGGCCACAAGTAGGTTGCAAATTTTTTGGAGTTTGTTAACTGTATTGTGGTTACACTATTTACTAGCATAACTCAATTTTTTAACTAAATTGAATGGCTAGCTTTGAGAAATTGGTAAAAAAATATGAATATTGCAGTTATTGGTGCGGGATATGTAGGCTTAGTGTCCGGAGCATGTTTTGCTGAAATTGGATTAAAAGTGACCTGCATAGATACCGACGTGAGTAAGATTCAAATGCTGAAGGCAGGGAGCATTCCGATTTTTGAACCCCACCTGGAAGTTATGGTTGCGCGCAACGTGTCAGAGGGCAGACTGAACTTTGAGTCTACTTTTGGAGATTTTTTACGTGATGTAGACGTTATCTTTATTGCTGTTGGTACTCCAACTGATGAACGTACTGGCGGAATTAACACTGTCTTTGTGGAAAACGCAGCCCGTTTTGTAGCGCCGATGTTGGAAAACTATACCGTCATTGTCAATAAGTCCACGGTACCCGTTGGCACTACGGATCGGGTATCCAAAGTTATTTCTGGAGTTAATAAAAAGGCAAGATTTGATGTGGCGTCGAATCCTGAATTTCTGAGAGAAGGTTCAGCAATTGACGACTTCATGAAGCCGGATAGAATTATTGTAGGCGTGGACAATGCTCGGTCCGAGGCGGTCTTTGAGCAGATTTATCAGCCGTTAGTGGATCAAGGTGTTCCTTTAGTAACGATGGATACTAAGAGTGCGGAACTAACGAAATATGCCGCCAACGCGTTTTTAGCAACAAAGGTTGCCTTTATTAACGAGATAGCCGCATTGTGTGATTCATCTGGAGCTAACGTAAAGGCGGTCGCAAAAGGTATGGGGCTTGATGAGCGTATTGGTCCTCGATTTTTAAATCCTGGACCTGGAGTCGGAGGGTCTTGCTTCCCCAAAGACACGCGGGCACTTGTTAATATTGCTAAAGATAATAATACTGAGACCCGCATCGTGATGTCTGTAATTGAGGCGAACAGGCGTCAGATGGAGCGTATGGTGCAAAAAGTCAGGTTGGCGAGTGGAGGACGTTTACTGGACAAAAATATCGGTATTATGGGATTGACTTTTAAGCCCAACACAGATGATATGCGAGAGTCTCCTGCAATCTATATTCTGCGTGAATTAGAGCAAGCTGGCGCCCAGATTAAGGCGCATGATCCTGAGGGAATGGAGCACGCTAAAATAGTGCTGCCTAATTCGATTTGTTACTGCGATACGATGTACGATGTTTGCCATCAAACGGATGTTCTAGTTTTAATGACTGAGTGGGATGTATACAAAAATCTTGATTTTGAATTAATCCAGAGATTAATGCGAGGACAAACTGTTGTTGATTTAAGAAATATTTACGAAAGAAATTATATAGAGAATGCTGGGTTCCAGTATTATGGTGTCGGCAGCTAACCACTTACAATCTTAGAAGGTGTTATGGAATTTGTAGATTTAAAGAGTCAGTATCAGGCCCTAAAAAAGGACGTCGACCGGCGAGTCTTGGCGGTACTTGAGCACGGGCAATATATCAATGGACCAGAGGTCGACGATTTAGAAATTGCTCTTGCTGATTTTGTTGGCGTGAAGCACTGCATTGCAGTGTCTAGTGGCACAGATGCTTTACTAATCGCGATGATGGCCCTTGGTGTTGGACCGGGTGACGAGGTCATCACGACGCCTTTCTCTTTTATATCAACAGCAGAGACAATCGCGTTACTCGGGGCAAAACCAGTGTTTGTCGATATTGACGAGAGAACTTGTAATATCGATCCATCGTTGATAGCGCCCGTTATTACGTCTCGTACGAAAGTGATCATGCCGGTGTCTTTATACGGTCAGTGCGCCGACATGGATACTATTAATTTGATTGCCGAGGAGCACAAAATATCGGTAGTAGAGGATGCGGCCCAAAGTTTTGGGGCAACCTATAAAGGTAAAAGATCCGGCGGACTATCCCTCATTGGGTGCACTAGCTTCTTCCCGTCGAAGCCTCTCGGATGTTATGGAGACGGTGGCGCTTGCTTCACAAATGACGCCAAACTTGCGGAGCAAATGAAGAGTATTAGTCTGCACGGTCAGACGGAGCGGTATCACCATACGACGTTGGGAGTAAATGGTAGACTCGATACGATACAAGCAGCCGTGTTGTTAGCTAAACTTAAAAAGTTTAGCGAAGAGATTGAGTGTCGTATTCGATGTGGGGAAAGGTATAGTAAGTTAATTCATAGTTCAGCAGAGTCGGACATCACAACTCCTTTTATTGACCCCATGAACACAAGCGTATTTGCGCAATATACCATTCAGGTGGATAAAAGAGATTCTCTTAGAGACTTCATGTCGTCACAGGATATTCCTACAGCCGTTCATTATCCTATGCCACTTCATAAACAACCAGTTTTTGCGGAGATAGTTTCTCGCGGATTAAGCTTGCCTATCTCTGAGCGGGTAGCATCGAGAGTCTTGAGTCTGCCTGTGCATGCTTATTTATCAGAAAGTGAGCAAGATTCCGTGATACATGCTGTAAATAATTTTTATAATTAACCCAGCTACAGCGCAGCGTTTTGCTAATAGAATCTAGTCATTTTCAAGACATGTCAGTAAAACGGAAAGTATTGGTTACAGGGGCTGACGGCTTCATAGGGTCAAATGTTTGTAGGCGATTAACAGAGGCCGGCTATGAAGTGGTTGCCGCGACTCGCAATTCATTGAATGGGCTGCCTAATTGTCGAATGGTGGCTGTGGGTTCTGTCGGGCCAAATACAGACTGGTCGGAAGCTTTAGAGGGTGTTTCGGCGGTAGTCCATTTAGTTGGCGTCACGCACAGTACATACAAGGATTCTAAAGATATCTCGAGTCTCTGCCATACTGTCAATGCTCTAGGTACATTCAATTTAGCCAAGCAGTCAAGATCGGCCAAGGTAACAAACTTTGTCTTTATGAGCACAATTAAAGTGAATGGTGAAAAAACCTTTGATTTTCAGGATCAGATGACGGCCTTTCGAGATCCCGCTCCCAAGGATCGATATGGTATTAGTAAATATGAGGCTGAAAAGTTACTACACAGTGTTAGTGGTATGAGTAGAGTCATTTTACGTCCCCCTGTGGTATTTGGGCCTGGACAAAAAGGAAATTTAGATCTTCTTTGTCGTGCGTTGTTAAAAAGAATACCTCTCCCCTTGCACGGTATAGATAACAGGAGAAGTTTTATTTATGTTGAAAATTTAGGGGAGGCGGTAGTTGCAGCACTTGCTAGGCATACAAAAAGATGCGAAATTTTTACGATCGCCGACACTACTATCTCTACGACCGATCTAGTTAGATCTCTGGCGAAAAATCTAAATGTGCCGGCCAGGCTATTTTATATTCCTAAGCCTATTTTTGTTTTTGCCGCGGCCTGTCTGGGACAGCACCGCGCAGCGGGGCGGGTTCTAGACTCATTAGCCGTAGATTCAACCGAGGCGCGCCGAATCTTAAAGTGGGATCCCCAATTTTCCTTTAATGAAGGTCTGCTCAAGACTTGTGAGTGGTATCATAATGAGCGAGGTTAGTTTTGTTTGGCACCTGCTCATACCACTAATTTCAGTATACGTATTATTGTACGTCTTAATTTTTATGGTTCGCCAATATTCTATTTTAGATATTCCGAATAGCAGGAGTCTGCACGATGCGCCTACACCTACAGCCGGTGGGGTAGCCATCGCACTGTTTCTAACATCTTGGCTTTTTTATCAGGGAAATGATGTCCCAGACACGTCTGCTATGGCTTGGGCCGGGTTAGGTTTCGCGATATTGGGTGGATGGGATGACATAGCACCAAAGGGTGTGCTCTTTAGAGTGTTCTTTCAATTGGCGCTGTCACTATTTTTTGTCTATTTAGTTTTTGAGCTGACACTTTTTTATCTGTCTGTATTGATACTTGTTCTAGCCATTATATCGACTGTGAATATATTCAATTTTATGGATGGAGCAGATGGATTTGCGGGTACTCAGGGAGCTCTATTCATATTGCCTCATATCTTCTTTTTTGAGCAGATCGGTCTTTTTTTGTATACGCAATACATGACCGTTTTACTAGGCTGTATTTTAGGTTTTCTTTTGTTAAATAACCGCAATCCAGCGAAAATTTTTATGGGTGACGTTGGAAGTTATTTTATTGGGTTCCACATTGCCGTCATCGGCATTATTGGCGTGCGCGGTGGGCTGACTGTATGCGTTCCATTGCTTTTATTCGCTCCGTTTATCGTAGATTCTAGCCTGACTTTGGGAGCTCGAGTCATTTCAGGTCAGAGTTGGTGGCGAGCCCACCGCAGTCACCTTTACCAAAAAATAATACTAGCGGGCGCTACTCCGCGAAAGATTGCGTTTAAATTGTTTTTATTGAACTGTCTTTATTGCTGGCCAGCAGCTTGGATGGCTTATACATTTCAGAACTATAGCTTGTTGATTCTAGCGGGAGTCTATGTGAGTCTGAGTCTCGTCTGGTATCATCTGTACAAACGCTATATTTAATTTTTTCAGCAACTTGTAATGTAAAACAAAAGTATGCGAATTAGCTCTAAGATAAAAGTAATAATTCATGACGTATCAGCCAGTGGCGTAGCGTGGGTGCTCGCTTTGTACACGCGATTTAATTTAGAACATCCTCCGGAAATCTTTTTGAAGAGCTGTATGTTTGTTTTGCCGATCGCTATGGTTGTACAGGGGATTATTTTTAACCTTTTCAGCCTCTATCGGGGCCAATGGAGGTTCGCTAGTCTCCAAGATCTAGTGAGGGTCGGAGGCGCGGCGGTGCTTGGTACTTTAGCTATTCATACGATGGTGTCTTTTGTAGCTATATTTCAGCCGACACCGAGATCTGTATTTGTTTTGTACCCGTTATTCCTTATTTTTTTTCTAGGCAGTTCTCGCCTCATGTTTCGCATGTGGAAAGATCGCGATTTAGGTGTCGCATCTATAGGTCACGGCGAGAGAGTTTTAATCGTAGGCGCTGGTAGTGCTGGAGAAGCTGTACTAAGAGAGATAAAACGATCTAGAGAATATATTGCGGTAGGATTTGTAGACGATGATTTAGATTTATTAAAATCGCGAATCCATAGCGTTCCAGTTCTAGGTACAGTTTCTCAAATCGCGGCCTTAGTAGCGAAACACAATATCGATCTCATCATAATTGCAGTTCCATCCGCCAATTCGAGTGAAATGCAACGGGTAGTAGACGCATGTGGTGATAGTGGGAAGGATTTTAGGATCCTCCCTAAATTTTTGGATTCTGGCGCCGATCGAGTGAGACTCGAGTCCATCCGCGAGGTGTCTGTAGACGACTTGCTTGGTCGCGACAAAGTGCAATTAGATTGGACGACTATACGGGCGGGGTTACGTGCTAAAACTGTTTTAGTCACCGGCGGTGGTGGGTCGGTTGGTGTGGAGCTTTGTCGGCAGTTGGCTCATTTAGAACTGAAAAGGCTAATAGTATTTGATAATAGTGAGCTAAATTTGTACCAGGCCGAACGAGAAATAAAGACAAAGTATCCTCAGTTAGATTGTATCTTTTTGCTTGGTGATATTAGAGATGCTGAGGCGATAGAATTTTTGTTTGAGCAGTATCATCCAACGCATGTATATCACGCGGCCGCCTATAAGCACGTGCCGATCCTAGAAAATTATCTGCGAGAGGCGGTAAGTAATAACGTATTAGGCACAAACCTAATCATCGATGCGGCTGCGAGATTTGAGTGCGAGACATTTGTTCTCATATCAACTGATAAGGCAGTAAAACCCTCCAGCATAATGGGTGCTACTAAGCGGGTAGCAGAGCTTTTATGCGCACATAAGGATGCACAGGTCTCAACCAACTTTATGACCGTGAGATTTGGTAACGTACTAGGCTCTACCGGCAGTGTTGTCCCTTTGTTCCGTAGCCAAATAGAAGACGGAGGACCTGTGACGGTGACTCACCCTGACGCTAGACGATATTTCATGACGGTGTCTGAAGCTAGCCAACTTATTTTAGAAGCAAGTACCACTGGTTTGGGAGGAGAGGTTTTTGTATTAGACATGGGAGAGCCGGTGAATATTCGTTATTTGGCAGAGCAAGTCATACGCTTGTCTGGCAAGATTCTTGGTATAGACGTGCAAATTGAATACATCGGTCTGAGACCCGGTGAAAAACTGGATGAGGAATTATTCCATGCGGATGAGGAGCTTTCTCCAACTAAGCATGAGAAGCTATTACTAAGTGTAAACGCAGTCAAAGGTGCAGAAATGGTTGGGCAAGAAATCGCGCGTTTCAAGGACTTGGTCAGACTTTACGATGAGCCAGCTATACACAGTTTATTAAAAAAAATTATTCCCACACTGCAATAATTCTAACCATCAGCTAAGAGGAATTTGCTTTGTCAGAGCTATCTTTAAAAACAATTATTTTTCCTGCAGCAGGTCTCGGAACAAGATTTCTTCCAGCGACAAAGGCATGTCGTAAAGAGCTGCTTCCGGTTGTGGATAAACCTTTAATCCAGTACGCCGCCGAAGAAGCTGCTGATGCAGGCTTCGAGCAAATTATTTTTATTATTCGGACAGAAGAAAAGAGTATCAGTCGACATTTTTCCGACGCTCCTGATTTACGAGAGAGGTTAGCTAAAACGAAAACACAGCAAGAAGTCGACGCACTAACTAGAACGATTGTCCCTTCGGTAACTTGCCGGTATGTAGAGCAATCTGAAGCACTTGGGCTAGGTCATGCTGTATGGCTGGCGCGACCATTTATCGAAGAGCAACACTTTGCAGTATTGCTTCCAGACGATCTGATTGATGGTGGCTCGAATGGCGGATGTATGTCACAGATGATGGAGTACTATAAGAATAATAAATGTGGTGCAATTGGTGTCGAGGAGGTTGCCGCATCTGAAACTAAAAAATACGGTATCGTGAGCACTGAAGATTCTTCCGCTAAAGTGAGTAAAATAATGACGATAGTCGAAAAACCTTCTCCAGAGAAAGCCCCTAGCCGTCTGGGAGTTGTCGGTCGTTATATTCTACCAACTAGTATCATGTCTGTTATCGAAGATACTAAACTCGGTGTTGGTGGGGAGATCCAAATAACTGATGCTATAGCAGCTATATTGGGGAAAGAGCGAATTGATGCGTATAGATTTGATGGGATTAGATATGACTGTGGATCGAAGCTAGGGTACTTGCAGGCTAATGTTGCTTACGCGATGCAAAGTGAGGAGTTAGGGATGGAATTTTCTAATTGGCTCAACAACGAGGTTTGTGATGAGTGAAGCTAACTTACGATCATTTACTTGTTGTCTAGCTTAAATGGCGAGAAGTTTGTGGAGACGTCGTAGTGGTCCTCATCTTCTAATCTTTTAAGCGTCGAAACTGCTTTATATGTCACAGGAGTCATGATTATTTCAATAGACACCTTGAATGCAAAGTTGAATAGTACGACGGCGATCAATCCTTGGTTGCTCCAGATGCCGTAAAATGCAACAGGGTAGAAAATTAGACTGTCCACGGACTGTCCGACCATAGTGGATCCTATTGTGCGAGCCCATAAGTGCCGACCGGAAGTGAGGATCTTCATTTTTGCTAGTACGTACGCATTAACAAAATCTCCTGCCCAGAAAGCAACAATAGAGGCTATGACTATTCTTCCAGTAGAACCGAAGACTATTTCTAGCGCCGGTTGCAGTATAGCGTTAAACGGCTCGGGCTCGTGAACGGGCATATGTATCACGATTTGAGACATAAAAGTCGCAAATATCATTGCACCAAAACCAGCCCATATGACTTTTCGAGCTCGCGCATATCCGTAAACTTCAGTTAAAATATCCCCAAAAATATAACTTATCGGAAAAAAGAGATTCCCCGCGCCAAAAACTAGTAGACTCCCAATAAGTGGCAATGCAAAGGGCAGCTCTACCTGGCAGATTTTTGCAGGACCGATTAGATTAGAGCACAGTATCACTGTGACGAAAGCTGCCATGATAAATGAGAAAAATTTATAGTTTTTGTCAGACATGGTGGTTCCTTCTCTTTTTTCTCCACTGGTTTATGTACTTTTTTTCTGAGCTCAGGTGAGTCTGCTGTCTCAGTTCTATCTCATGTGCGGTGCGTGTGAGGTATGACTTGGGCGGGGGGTAGTTTTCAGGGCTGACACGATCAGACAGCGCGGCGCGTAGCCTTATTTTTTCCGCACGAAATTCTGGCGCACTGAAAGCTATAAGTGTTGGCAAGAAACGGTTGTATGCTGCCTTATCAAATTTCCTTCTGTGTCCGTAACTATCGAATAGCGGATTTTCAGGGTGGATAGTCAGTTGGAGCGCTTGAGTCGGTGGTAAAGGAACACTACTTGTTTGAGATATTTTGCCTCTTAGAAGCTTTGGTAAAAGATGAGTGTGCGGCCCTATAGGAGTTTTGTGCGGGTCTATTTTTTGATAAACCTCTATACGTGCTGTTTGAGACCGCACTACCCTATGAGGACTCGCTTTGGCAATAATATCCAATATCGGGTTTCCCGGTGTTGCTATAGCAGTACCCTCGTGCTGCTGTAGGAGGGATATTAATTCATTCTCATTTGTCCGAATACAAAATTGCACATGTGGGATACCAGTACCAATATCGAATAATAAGTCGTTTCGATGGGCAGGGTTGTTTGCGTTACTATCTCTACCTATTTCTCTTAGAACTGTATAGTGCGCGAGGCTGCACGACTCTTGAGGGATAGACAAGACAAGCCCCCATCGCCAAGTATCTGGTTGCTTTCCTAAAGTTTCGTACGCTAGGACTTCCTGATCGCTTCGGATTTTTATCGAAACACACCCTAGTTCCGAGTTGGCACAAAAGTAATTGTCGCGCGATTGCAGTACGGTCGGAGAGGTGGCATGAAACTCCGCAAGAGCGCCCATACCTCCAATGCTGCAAGAATTTTCGCTTCCAGAGAGGTAGGAGCATAGTAGGGTATGTAAATTTGACTGGGTCAATGGGGTAGCTAAATTTTTATCAGTCAGAAGCATAGCATTTCATGACACCTGTCACCAAAAATAATGCGATTCAAATGTTTTGTATGACAGGTGCTTCTAGCTCATATCATATTTAGGTTAAAATGTAGGAGAGACAATTATTTAAAAACAGTGAAATTTTTTTCGAAGGTATACCCACTATGCAAATTAGCTCCTTGATAAGCCGAGCTGCTACTTACTTCCAAGACAATATTTGCTTAACCGAGGAGTCGAGACAGGTCTCATTCCGAGAATTTGATCGACTCACCAACATAGTGGGGAATGGATTATTAGATGTCGGTTTAATCCCCGGCGATAGAGTCGGAGTTTTACTACCAAACAGTATTGATTGCTTGGTCGCATATTATGCGTTAGCTAAGGCTGGTCTGGTTCGCGTGGGGATGAACACTCGGGAGACACAGGCCAATCATTTGTACAAGCTTGAGGATAGTGGGGCACGCGCCGTGATCCATGGAGAGCAAAGCGATTTTCCTGTGGAAATAAATGTAAACCAGAAGATGTTTGGTGAGCTTCTTTGTTCTGCAAATGACGTCGAGTGCGCCGTTGATAGAGACTTGGATGCTCCCTTGAGATTAGGCTATACGGGTGGAACAACGGGGCAGGCAAAGGCTGTTACACTGACAACACGCGGGGAATTAGCCGAAATGTCCGCTTTTTTAATGGACTTGGTTCCCGAGCTTGAGGTTGGAGCTTCATTTCTACACGCCGCTCCTATCGCTCATGCATCTGGCGCATTTTTCCTTCCCGCGCTGGTCAGAGGAGTCCACTCAGTAGTAATGAAAAAATTTCATCCGGGAGAATTTTTGGCTCTGGCTGAGGAAAGTAAAGCTACGCATACCTTTCTTGTTCCAACAATGTTAGCGATGATTTTAGAGGAACCAAATATAGATACTGCAATGACTGGATTCAAAAAGATCACTTATGGAGCATCCCCGATTGCTCCGAGCTTGCTGCAAAGAGCTGAGGATCGGTTCGGAAGGGTTTTTGCGCAATGCTACGGGCAAGCTGAGAGCCCTATGGTCATCACGTGTCTGTCCCCTGAAGACCATGACCGGGTGGGTTCCTGTGGCAAACCGTTTTCATTTGTTGATTGCGCGGTATTTGACGAAAAAGATAATCGGCTTGGCCCCGATGAAGTCGGAGAAATAGTTTGCAGGGGCCCTCAAACGATGGCTTATTATTGGAATCGACCAGAGGCAACCGAAAAAGTTTTTAGAAACGGTTGGCTGCATACTGGTGATCTAGGTTATCGCGATTCTGAAGGCTTCTATTACTTAGTCGATCGTAAAAACGATATGCTGATTTCTGGCGGTTATAACGTCTATCCTCGCGAGGTCGAAGATGTCTTAATGTCTTATGGGGGAGTGGTTGAGGTCGCGGTAGTGGGCCTGCCTGACGAGAAGTGGGGTGATCAAATTCAGGCAGTTATAGCAGTTCGTGACCCTGACCAGTTTGATATTGAACAACTCAAACTGCACGCGAAGGAACACTTGGCTAACTACAAAAGGCCGAAAACAATTTCTATCTGGGATGAGCTTCCAAAGAGTGCCGCAAACAAGATTTTGAGGCGCAAAGTGAAAGAGACTTTAATGCACGAGTAGGAACTTGTAACAGAAGGTTGGGGAAACTAAGTTGTGAGTAAGCTTTTTAACTTCTCAATATCGGTCTGCTGCAGTACAAGGCCGTTCGTCAAATAATTGTCAAACGTAGTATAGACTTCTTTGATGGCGTTGAAGCTTGACTCCAAGTAAGTTGCGTCAGCAGCCATCACTGCCGAAACACTTTCTGGGAGGGCTTTCGGCCCGAACACATCCACCTGCTGATAGTCACCATTACTCATTTCATAGTCTTCCATTATTGTGTTTATAGGGACACCGATAGCTTTGAGTATTATCGCAATCACAAGCCCTGTTCTGTCCTTTCCGCTCATACAGTGGATGAGGCACGGGAGGCTACTCTGGTTGAGTACATGCTTGATAATTTGTTGGATTTCCTTGGTATGCGCGATAGGCATTTTCGCATACACCTCTCGCATTAACGCTTTTGACTCATTGGCGTTTGTAAGGCCAGAATTAACGGACTGAAAAAGCTCTTTTGTGCCTTCCGCGTAAAATCCAAAGGTAATTTGATTAATGGACATGTTCTGTGGCAGTTTGTCAGGGGCCTTGGCTATTTCTTCCGCATGCCTCAGATCAATAACTGAGTTTATTTTAAACTTTTCGAATAACTTTAGGTCACTTTCAGTTAATCGAGACAAGCCATCAGAGCGGAAAAGGACTCCTCTACGCACTGCACTATTTTTATCCGCACAAATGCCTCCTAAATCTCGAAAATTGAGGGCACCAGCCATATTTATCGTTCTGTTAGTAGACATCAATAAAAGCCTACCAGTGCTATACGTAGTTAGCGGGTTTGCGGCCTGTCCAGGGAAGCACGACTTCGAGCTGATTAGCGAGACTGTAAAGAGTTTCTTCTCCGCCTAGACGACCTACGAATTGCATAGAAAGAGGTAACCCACTTTTTGATTGCCACAATGGTAGAGTGATGGCAGGTTGTCCCGTCGTATTAAATAGAGGTGTATAGATACAATAATCATGCATGAGTTGCTTCCACCATGATTTCAAGTCTACTCCTCTTGCATTCTGATTAAGTTCACCTAGCTTGGCAACGTCCCGTGCAAGGACTGGCGAGAGTAATACATCGTAGTCTCGCATTGTTCTACCAACAGATCTAGATACAGCGTTTTGCGCATTCATCGCCCATTCTAATTCCATGGCATTGAGTTTTTTGGCGTACCGATATGTTTCTAGGCTCACCGCTTCGACGGTTTTAGAACTGATCTTTTTGCCCGTCATTTTAGAAAATTGCTCCATGTAAAACCCTAGAGTCGTTGCCCACAACCGAATGGTCGACTCGTTAAATTCCTCAGCGTTATAATTGAGTTTTACGGTTTCACATGTATGTCCTAGTCCTTCTAGTAAGACGCACGTTTCATTTAGCTTGTTCAGACTTTCTTTTTTTGGTTTTGCACATCCAGGTAATCGTTCAATAACACCTACTCGCAAGCTTCCGGGATCTGACATTGTTGCTGATAGAAAACTACCTTTAGGAGCTTCTGCGGTATAAAAATACCCATCATCAGGGCCTGAGACCGCATCTAATAGAGCGGCCGAGTCCCGTACGCTTCGTGTTAGCGCAAATTCTACTGCTAACCCCCAAAGAAAAATCCCACTATCAGGACCTGTTGGGGTTCGTCCGCGGGTAGGTTTCATACCAACCAGTCCGTTGCAAGCGGCGGGTATCCTTATCGAGCCTCCTCCATCATTCGCGTGAGCTATGGGGACGATTCCCGAGGCCACCGCAGCCCCAGCCCCACCAGAGGAGCCACCGACTGAATAATTTAAATTCCAAGGATTACAAGTTGAACCATATACCAGCGCCTCGGAGTTGGCATTGAACGCCATTTCTGGGGTAGTGGTTGTACCTACGGTAAGTAGACCCGCGTTGCGGCACCGAGTCATTAATTCGGTATCGGATTGAAATTTCACACCAGAGGCGAGTCTAGAACCGGCCGATGTTTGCATACCTTTGAAATGCATACCAAACTCTTTCACAAGAAATGGCACTCCATAAAAGGGTGACGATGTCGGAGCTACTTTCAGGTCAGAGATTGCCTGTTTGCGTAAAGTCTGAACGACACAGTTTAGTTTTGGATTGAGCCGTGATATAGCGTCGACTGCGGTGTCGATTAAAGTAGTCGGAGAGATCTCTTTACGCCTTACCAACTCGGCTAAACCTAGGCCGTCATATTGTCCATATTCATCAAAAATCATTTTTCTCTCCTGTCTTAAGGTCTATGATCTGTCTTTACCTTTGTCTAAATATAAAAATTTCTCAGCTTGAAAATAAAGGGATAACTCTTTTCGCGATAATCGTATGTAAATGCGTGCATCTTTTCGATTACTCGGTCCAACGCACTAACCATCAAAAAGCTACCCCTGCCGTGTTGAATTCAGGACCAT
The DNA here is from genome assembly GCA_938075585.1 of uncultured Gammaproteobacteria bacterium. Classification (GTDB taxonomy): domain Bacteria; phylum Pseudomonadota; class Gammaproteobacteria; genus UBA4457. Next base: position 18,837 of record CALJHG010000019.1, read on the forward strand.
TAAATCACGTGTCGACGATTAGTGCTTGAAAATCTGCCGCAGGTGAGTCTAAAGTATTTACTGCCAGTGACGAACGATAGCAGCTATAAAAGCAGCTAGTTAGATTAACGAAAATAGGGGAACGACATTATGACGAATATGACATTGGAAGAGCGTATTACTCGTCTAGAGGATATTGAAGCGATAAAACAACTGAAATTTCGATACAGCCATATTTGTGATGACGGTCATAACCCAGCCCACATTGCATCCGTATTCGCTGAAGATGGTATTTGGGAGAGCGAAGCGTTTGGTATAGCTAAAGGTCATGCAGAGATAGAAGAACTGTTCCGAGGCTTTGAGTCTATGTTCAGTTTTTCTCAACATAATATGATGAACCCCATCATCGAAGTTAACGGCAATACTGCTACAGGAATTTGGTACATCATGGGTCCTTGGGATCATAAAGAAGATAATAAAGAAGTTTGGTTAGCACTTAGGTACGATGATGATTACGTCAAGATCGATGGTGAATGGAAATATAGCCACTTAAGAGCTGATCTGCGTATGAATGTGCCACGGTAGAGGTTGGTATTTTATGACAAGTCGAAAGATATTATCAGCGCATCGTATAGACAATTTCTGTTTAGACTTGCCCAAATACGTGTGGCATGTTTTGGTATAAAAATCCCTTCTAGGAAAAGTGTTTAGGAGTTTGTAAAAATGGGTATGAATTTAGGTGTGATTCAGTGGACCGAAGGCACGCGAGGTCCTGAACTGGTTGAGAACGTAAAAAGGTTAGAAAAACTGGGGTATGAGGAATTATGGATGCCTGAAATTTTCGGCAGAGAGCCTTACGCTACTGCAGGATACCTATTGGCACATACAGAGACCATCAAAATTTCCTCTGGAATTGCCAATGTCTTTGCTCATGATGCTGATTCTTCAGCGCAAGCTGCTAATACTTTAAGTGAGTTTTCAAATGGTCGCTTTAGTCTTGGCTTGGGCGTATCGCACCCGATACTCGTCGAGCCTCGGGGGCACGAATGGGTGATGCCAGTTCCCAAGATGAATGCATATCTTGATCGGTTGAAAGTGGCTCCTATCGTTAGCCCACAAGCTGACGTTAAAGCACCCGTTATTGTGGCGGGGCACGGACCGGGGCTCCAAAAAGTAGCCGCTAAGAAGGCGGATGGTTTATTTCTATTTTTGCAGACCGTGGAGACTACCAAGCAAGCGAAAGCAATTATGGGGTCTGACAAAAAGTTAGTGGTAGTTGTCAGAGTTGTTTTAGATACTGATCCAGTTGCGGCGAGAGACTTGGCACGAAAAGCGTGTGGTTGGTATATGTCGCAACCTCCCTATCAAAAAATATGGAAGTCCTTAGGTTTTGAAGAGAGTGATTGGGAAGACGGTGGGAGCGATCGACTAGTTGACGCTATATGTGCATGGGGGGACGCTGATACGATTAAAGAGAAACTTCAGAAGTATGTGGATGCTGGCGCGACTGATCTTGTTATTTATCCATGCAATAAGGATGAAGATTATGACGGCGAAAGTGCGATGTCTTTGAATTGGAGTTGGGAGACTTTTGAAGCGTTAGCTCCGGGCGGCAGTTGATACTTAGAACTTTGTTTTTGTAGCGTATATTGTGAATTCTATTTTTTAGGGAGGTTGGATTAGAAATGGGAGCAGAATGCGAATTTGATACCGTCATACGCGGCGGTAGGGTTGTGGACGGAACGCGCCTACCGTCTTTTGTCGGCGATGTTGCCATCAGAGATGGGAAAGTGGTGGAGACTGGTCAAGTAACCGGCCGAGGAGAAAAAGAAATCGATGCACAAGGGTTAATAGTTGCTCCCGGCGTTATCGATGTCCACACCCATTATGATGCGCAACTCAATTGGGACCCGTATGCATCCCAATCGTGTTGGCATGGTGTTACTAGTGTTGTGATTAGTCTCTGTGGTTTTGGATTCGCGCCCTGTCGTCCCGAGGACCGCGAGAGAGCGATGCGGCGCATGACTCGAGTTGAGGCTATTCCTTATGAAGCTATGAAACAAGGTATGAAATGGGATTGGGAAACCCAAGGGGAGTTTTTTGATTCACTTCAATCTCATGGATTAGGGGTTAATGTCGCTGGTTACATTCCTCACTCAGTGTTGCGAGCTTACGTCCTAGGAGAGGAAGACTCCAAAAGAGCCGATGTGACTGAGACTGAAATGGAACAGATGAAGCAATTAATGAGAGATGGATATCGCGCAGGCGCTCTTGGGCTCTCGACCGATCATAATTTAATTGACCGAGATCATGACGGAAGTTTATTACCTAGTGGTATTGCTAAAGAGAAGGAGTTGATAGAGTTACTGTCCGTCGCAAAAGAGTTCAATGTAGGTTCATCTGAGGTAACCCCACATAATTTGCATATGGGTGAAAAAGAGCAACGTTTGTTAGAGCGGTACGCAGAGGCTAGTGGTCGGCCTGTTATTCATAGCGTAGTTATTCATTCGAACCATATTCCAGATAAATGGAAGGATACTTTGGAAAAAATCGAGGACTCTAATTCGCGCGGGCATCGGATCTATGGGCTCGGTGCGGTTCATCGTATAGGGTCACTTTTTAGTCTCTTAGAATACAATTTATTCGATGATATGCCGGCTTGGAATGAAGCACTAGCTTGTCCTGTAGAAAAACGGATAGAGAATTTATCTAGCGTAGAGATCAGAGAGAAGTTACAACATGACATTGATCATCATTTAGATCGTGTATGGTCTGGTCGCTGGGATAAGATGAAGATCTATCAGAGCGAATTATCTGAGTATCAGGATCGTTATATTACAGATATTGCTACAGAGGAAGGAAAGAGTCCGTTGGAGGTGTTCTGCGAGATCGCTGTTAGAGAAAAGTTGGAGACATACTTTTATATTGAGGATCAACTTGGTGATGACGATAGCGCAAACTTGGGGATAATGCAGAGTCCTTATATTATTCCAGGCTTATCTGATGGCGGTGCGCATGCTCAGTTCATATCGATGGGGAAGTATGCGACGGTAGTTCTGTCTAAATTAGTACGAGACGACAAAGCCATATCTCTAGAGGAGGCTCACTGGCGTATGTCTTATATGTCCGCGAAAGCGATTGGTATTGATGGCTTAGGGACCTTGGAGCCTGGGATGCCTGCAGACATAATGATTTATGATCTCGATGCGCTGAAAGTGACCACGGAGCGACCTTATTACGATCACATAATTGGTGGTGGTAAGCGTTTAATAGAAAAGTCCGAGGGCTATCGTTATATGCTTGTAAATGGGGAGATCACATTTATAGACGGGGAATGCACAGGAGCTCTGCCGGGGAAAATTCTGCGTACGAGTGCTTACGAAGCGACCAGTAATTCAGGAGTGCGCCTGTGACTATCGAAAAAGGTGGGTGTCCCGTAACAAAAAATATCTCGGATACTAGCCTTCTAGATGCCGATACTTTGGCAAATCCATGGGGTTTTTACGAAACTTTGCAAAAGGAAGAGCCAATCTACAAAATGCCTGAAACCGGTATTTATGTCGTGACTAAGTATGATGATATTGCCCACATTTTGAGAGACACGGATACATTTTCTAATGTCATTTTGGCGATGGAAGCATTGCAGGGAGACAACGGCCGGCGTTATCAAGAGATGTTGAAAGAAAGAGGTTGGGAACATGTCCACGTGCTACATCGGACAGATCCGCCCAAGCATGCTACTCATAGAAAGCTTGTGGACAGAGTTTTTACTGCTGCTCGAGTGAGAGATTTGATTCCATCTGTTGAGGCGTTAGCACATGAGTTGATTGATAGGTTTGAGCACCTTGGCAAATGCGATCTCATAAAGGATTTTGCATTACCACTTCCTGGAATGATACTGGGAGAGCAGCTCGGATTAGATAAAACTCAGTTCGCGCGGTTTCAAAAATGGGCGCTTGCTATGCTAGCTACAAGTAACGAGATCATGTCTGACGAAAGACTAAGAGAGATCGCCGATATTGAATTAGACGCACAACATTATTTGTCGGAAGTCTTTGAGTCTAGGCGAAAACATCCAACCGGTGATCTCATATCAGACTTAGTGCATGTGACGTTAGAAGGCGAAGAGCCATTTACGGAACATGAGCTACAAAATTTACTTAATCAACTGATCACCGGAGGCTATGAAACGACTACTAGTGCGATCGCGCACGGCTTATGGCTTTTGATTAAAAATCCTGATCAATATAAAAAGTTGCGAGATCAGCCTGAGTTACTTAAGCCTTTTGTTGACGAGACTTTGCGGATCGAAAGTCCCGTACAAGGGATCATGAGAACTGTAGTTAAAGATACTACCATGCGTGGGGTCAGCTTTAAAAAAGGTGACACAGTCTTGTTGAGATTTGGAGCTGCGAATCAAGATAGCGAACGATTTGAATGCCCTCGTTCTTTTGACATCGAAAGGAAAAACGCTGGGACGCATTTAGCCTTTGGTGGTGGGATACATGTTTGTCTAGGCCAGCAGCTCGCGAAGCAAGAAATTTTGATTGGTATTAAAGTACTGATGGAACGTTTAGAGAATTTCAGATTGAACGCGGACCTTCCCGAACCGTCTTACGTTTATAGCCTTAATTTTCGACCATTAAAGGCCTTACCAATCCAATTTACAAGTCGAAGTTAGGCTAGTGAGGGATATGTCAGCAGAGTATCCGGTGGTGCCGCTCAATGATTCGATCTTAGTCCTGACTCACTTACAGAATGAGTTTTGGCATCCAGATGGTCAGGGATACGATTTCACTCGGAATGTATTACCCTTTCCAGATACAAAGAATAGAATATTAAATCTTGTTGAAGATTGTCGCTCGAAATCCGTCCCTATAATTTTTCATAATGAAACTTTTAGACCAGGTCATCCAGAGTTATCTCTGCAACGGGGTGGATATGTCCGAGGTTCAGGAAGAGTTCTACAATTACCAGAAAAAAATATGGCTGTGAGAGGTCAATGGGGAGCTGAAACTCTCGATGAGCTTACCAAGGGAGCTGGATCGATGGAGTACACAATTGATAATGCTAAAGTTGATCCTTTTACCGGAAGTGAATTTGAAATCCTCCTCAGGAATTTAGGTCGCCATGTACTGATTTTAGCTGGTCTTGCAACTAATTTTGGAATAGAGATGACAGCTCGTAGTGCCAATGAAAGAGATTATGGAGTAGTAGTTTTGTCAGATTGTACCGATCGAATGTTGGGTGAATACAGCGAATTGACCCTGTCGATACTGCTTCCGTACTATGGTCGTGTAATGACATCCGACATGCTGAAAGTAGAATTTGATGGGCAGAGCCAAAAAAATATTTAGAAATCGATTAAACATTTTTGTCACAGCCCTTGTTTGTACGTTTGTTACTAATCTCAGTGCCTCGGAGACCAGACTCTATGGAGGTACCGGCCAAAATCCTGTATTTTTAGGTTGTTTTGGCGAATCGTGCGACTCGAATCACCCTAGTAGCATCTGCAATGTGGATGGTCGCTATGGCTCTCAATCGTCCGACCTAAGTATCTGGAATACCGATAGTGTTTATGGCAACGAATATCGAAAGAGTAGTTTATGGAACAAAGGCTCTTCCGGATTAATAATCACAGATGGCTCTCGACAGTTTTTGGGTAGAGTGAAAGTAAAGCAATCGACTCCGGCAAATACTATTAGTGAGATTTTGGATGGTTTTTATAGCGAATCGAATAAAAATCTAATAAAAACCCAGCTGAAATTTTGCGATTTTATAATGGGTCATTAATCACTGTTTTTTAAAGTACTGCTTAAAGCAATCTTGTATCGATCGAGGGGTATGCCGCGAATTACCTTTATACAATCGCCGTCGCGACTCTGAAAATTTCGCATTAGCCGCTTAGCTTTGCCATGACATTTTGTGGCGACGATTCGCCATAGGGATCTTCTGCATGATCGTCTTCGAACCCTGGCTCTTCGAACCAAGCTGTGATAACCCCGTCATCAATCACAGCAGCGTATCTCCATGAACGCATCCCAAAACCAAGATTGTCTTTGTGTACAAGCATACCCATTTTTCGCGTGAATTCGCCCGAACCATCTGGTATGAGCTCAATATTTTTGAGATTTTGTTGTTTCCCCCACGCGTTCATTACGAATGCGTCATTCACTGACATGCAGTAAATTGCTTGGACGCCTAAGGTTTTAAATTGTGGAAAGAGCTTCTCGTAATCGGGTAACTGATAAGTAGAGCAAGTCGGGGTAAACGCACCAGGAAGCGAGAATAAAATCACCTTTTTGCCTGAAAAATAATCAGAAGAGGTCGTATATTCCCATTTGTATGGATTATCTCCTCCGATTGATTCGTCCCGAACTCGTGTTTTGAATGTAACTATTGGCACTTTTCTATTTAACATTTTGCGATTAACACTCCGCCGTTAATTTAATGATTAATTAGTTGTCAGCGTCGTTCTCTGGAACTATGTATTTCCTATTTGAGACTAAATCAAGCTACTCAGGTGTCATGCTTAGTTTGAACTGGTAACATTAGCAAGACCTTACGCGGGCTAAATTTAGGTGTTTTACTGTTTCACATGTAGAAACACAACTGACAAACGGATATACGGTGGTCGGCATGAATAAGTTTAATGAAATGTCTAAGAACTTCTCGCTGCGATTTATCATGTCGATATCAGTACGCGACGGCACTTTTTAATGGGGTACTCTAGTGATTTTGTATTTCCGTATATGCAGCGAACCTTTCATCCGCTTAAACAATAATAGCGAGCATAATTCTTCGGTATAATATAAAGCTATATTGGACCGTAGCGCGTAGGCCAGATTGTTGTTGCCAGCGTAAACATTAACGATGCTTAAAATATCGGTTTTTTAGTTTTCTTTTGGGCTGTATGGTCTCATTGCTTCTTTGAGAACTGTTAGCAAGGTTGGAAGATGGATATAAAAATGAATTGTTTCTTGCGCAAAGGGTTCTATTCTTTAACGTTTTTTGTAGTCTGGTCTGGTGTCGCTACTGCAGTAGGTGTTCCTCAATCAGATAAGCAACAATTTACTTATGCTTGGCCTTTCACTTCGATGGATAGTATGAAACCCAGAGGTGGTATGACTCAAGGAGTCGATGTGACCTTACAACTGGAGCCGGACGAACTGTGGTTGCGCATACAGGAAAGCAGCCTACCAAAAATTGAAAAGGATCGAAGAGCAATAAGAGCGATGTCTGGTTCTTTCCGAGCATCATTTGATTTTCTTGAGCTTGTGGGTTTTGAAGAAGACTATCAGCCTAAGAGGCCTTATCAATCATGGGGAACTGAATATGTTTATGTTGTTACTGACGATCCTTTTTTTATAAGCCTGCAACATGTGTTGGTGATGAGCTTTGTAAATCCGAGCAATAACATCGTTACTTCTGCTGTGGTCAAGCACTGGAGGCAAGACTGGAGTTATGAAGATACTTTTTTAAACGTATTTGACAAACACAACACCTGGAAACGAGTTAAGTTACATGAGGACGATGTTGCGGGAAAATGGTCGCAAGCTGTATTCCAAGTTGACGATTCGCCACGATACGAAGCCATCGGGCAGTGGGTACATAGTAGCAATTATTCCTCCTGGGAAAGCAATGAGACACGACGGCCATTACCTCGACGAGAGTTTAGCGTCCGCGATGATTACGACTTACTGGTGGGTCGAAATCGGCATACGATCACGCCAACAGGGTGGGTGCATGAGGAAGATAATCTCAAGGTGGCCTTAGATGAATCAGACGACGAGCGCAATGTAGCACGCGAGACAGGATTCAACCGGTACGAAAGAATTGTTGATCATGATTTTTCTGCTGGACATAAGTACTGGACTAAAACTAAAGGGTTTTGGAAGGATGTGCGGGCAGCTTGGGACACTAGATTGCGGCTCTACGATGAGCTCATTCTCCGCGAGATAGTTGAGGAAAGACGACTCTTTCAAGTCATGTTCGATTACGCCGAAGGTATTCCGGTGGAGGGCGGCTATGACTCAGAGGATGGGAAGCGATTTATAACTGATACACTTGACGAGTTCACGACAGTGCCTCGGTAGCCGCGTTGCCTCGATTTATCTTGGGAGAAATTTCGTGATAGCATACTCCTCGTTTTGTTCGCTCTCCGAAAAATTATAACTAATTAAGGAATGTAAAATGAGTTCTGTATTTACTCCTCTGACATTTAACCGAGGTCCTGAGATGAAAAATCGATTCATGTTAGCTCCTCTTACAAACACTCAAAGCCATGAAGATGGGGTTTGTTCGGAGGACGAATATAACTGGCTGACTAAACGCGCCGAAGGTGGATTTGGTTTGACCATGACCTGCGCTGCGCACGTTCAGGCGGAAGGGAAGGGTTTTCCGGGTCAGCTCGGTATTTTCTCAGACGAACATATTACTGGACTAACTCGTTTGGCGAACACTATCAAGAAACATGGGAGCGTAGCGATTGCGCAGCTTTATCATGGCGGGATGCGCTGTCCCGCGGATGTGATTGGCACGCAGCCGCTGAGTGCCTCCGATAATGACAAGTGGGGTGCTAGAGCGATGACCACGGTCGAAGTCGAATCAATGATAGAGGCGTTTATCGCTGCAGCTGAGAGGGCCGAAAAAGCAGGTTTTGATGGGGTAGAGCTTCATGGAGCGCACGGATATTTACTAGCACAGTTTCTGTCAGCTGAATTTAACTTGAGGGCGGATAAATTTGGAGGGTCCTTACAAAACCGGCAAAGGCCATTAATGCAGATTATAGATGGGATTCGGGCACGGTGTGGTAATGAATTTATGCTTGGGGTGCGGTTGTCTCCCGAGCGTTTTGGGATGGATTTGGCCGAAATTTTGAGTCTTGTAGAGAACTTACTAGATGATGAAAAAATTGAGTTTCTAGACATGTCGCTTTGGGATGTATTTAAACAACCAGAGGAAGACGCTTATGCTGGAAAGAGCTTACTGTCCTACTTCACATCGATACCCCGCAAAAACGTCCGGCTAGGGGTTGCGGGTAAAATTACGACACCTGCCGATATCCAACGAGCTCTTGATCAAGGTGTTGATTGGGTGATGCTGGGTCGCGCAGGGATACTGCATCACAACTATCCTGAGCTATTGAGAGCTAATGCAGATTTCTCACCCACTAAATTACCAGTATCGGAAACTTATCTACTCAGTGAAGGATTAAGCCAAACATTTGTGGAGTATATGAAAGTTTGGAAAGGGTTTGTCAAAGACGCCGAGGGTTTTGTTGACAATGATGTCATTTTAAATAGTTAAGCCTCATCAGGTTTTAGGGAAAGGGCCTGAAAAAGGCCCTTTGGTGTCTGGTTTGCTGATTCTAACTTGATATCTTGAAGTCATCCGCATGATGCCTCTCGGCCATCTGCTCTTCTTCTGGCCCCCAAGTTTTGTTTACTCGTTGGCCTCTGAGAACCGCTGGTCTTGACTGTATTTCATTCGCCCATCGGGAGACATTTTTATAAGACGCGGTATCTAGGAATTCTTGCGCATCGTACAGAGTATTAACGACTAGACTCCCATACCAGGAATAAACTGCGATGTCGGATATATTGTAGTCGTCGCCACATAAGAATTGTCTTTGTGCAAGATTTTTATCTAAAACATCTAGCTGACGTTTTACTTCCATACTAAAGCGATCGATGCAGTACTCTATCTTGATTGGAGCATAGCTATAGAAGTGGCCAAATCCGCCGCCAAGGTAAGGCGCGCTTCCCATTTGCCAAAAAAGCCACGACATGCATTCAGCCCTTGCGCCGGGTTCTGTAGGCAAGAACAACTGAAATTTTTCCGCGAGATATACTAGGATTGCACCGGACTCAAATACCCGAGTAGGAACCTCGGTACTCGTATCGAGTAACGCTGGGATCTTCGAATTGGGGTTAATAGCTACAAAGTCGCTACCAAATTGATCACCTTCACCAATATTTATGAGATAAGCGTCATACTCTGCATCAGTTATGCCGAGCTCTATTAGTTCCTCGAGCAGGACAGTGACTTTTACGCCGTTAGGCGTCGCCAAAGAGTAAAGTTGTAGTGGGTTTTTACCAACAGGCAAAGTTTTTTCATGAGTAGCGCCAGAAATTGGGCGGTTAATTTTGGTCCACTTGCCACCATCTTGATCGTTCCATTTCCATACTTTTGGCGGAGTATAAGTTTCATCGTTCATAATTAATTTCACCTATAAATTATTTGTGGCAGTCTTAATTAGCTAAGCGTACGCATGGTTAGATAGGCAAGACGCTTTGGACGCTAATTACACCATGAAGGATATAGTAGAGTGACTGATTAATCTAACTTGTATAGTAACTTGTTAGTCGATTGAAATGTACAGAAAAAATGCAAATGCTCAGAATACAGAACGTTCAGTGAGTCACTGCTCGTTGATCTGTTACGACCGTCTAGTCGAGCAGGGCGTACAAAAGAAGCCCGATAGCGAGTACTAGCGTGACACCGCCAATCATATAAACAGCTTTTATACGCTCCGCAAAGGCAGGGGCGAACAGCCTAAGAAGAAGCAAGGCTATTATTATAGCGATAGCAATTCTAATGAGGGGAGCCATTAGTGGTTTTCTCGCTTAATTCTAACTAATTCATAAAAGCTAAATCCAATGAATGCGATCAGACTTAGGCTAATAGGTGGGGCTACAACAAGGGCGACCAAGTACCATCCATTGACGATCTCGCTGCCTGTAGCCAGAAAACCAATAACCAAAAACAGCGAAGCGCCAAACCAGCTAAAACTTGCTAGCTTAACAACAGTCATTGTCAAGGCCTTGTATCGCATAATGTAAGAAATTCATCCTTCAAAGTATTTGTACTTTTTATTGTAGCAGTACTTGCTTTCTTGTGCTTAATCTTCTAACCACCATGGCCCAGCAAGTGAGACCCTTTGGGCTACTTCAACCCAACGTCCATCTGGATCTTTTATGAAAGAAATTCTTGCTATTTTCCCTATCGAATAGGGCGCTTCTCCGGGTTCAACCCCTGCGTCCATTAGTGCGGCATAAGTATTATCAATTTGCCTCACGTGGATCGTAAAATACCTGAGTCCTTTATCAACCCAGTGTCTGGCCCGGCTGGCATTAGGGTCTTTCTCAAGGAAGATTATTGAATCGCCTAGCTGGAATGTATTGTCGGAAATCGCTGCACACTCTAAATCGTCTTGGTAAAATTTTTTATATAACTCAATTCTACTGGTCTTTATGCAGATCCCCACGCCCGTAACCGAATTGTATCCAGGAGGGACAAACATTATTTCATTACCATCTGGGTCAAATACAGTTTCTGGTGTCGTCTGACCTTCCCTAGCGATCACTAACTTAGCGTACCACCCAGGATTGTTGTTGAACAAATTTTTTGAGGTGTTTATTTTTATTATTGAGTCACCTAACTTATGACGATACTGCGTTAGCCCATGGTTAAACTTTACAGGAGGCTCATAGTCCAATCCTACTTCAATCCTCCAGAAGTCCAGAGTTTTCGCCAAGTCTTCGGTGAAATAACCTACGTCAATGACCGATTTCGCAAGTGACATTTTCTTTTTTGCGTTCATCAAGATAGCTTAACAGAAAATTACCCATAAACTTTTGTCATTTAATCGAAGTGCCTGTAGTGTAATAAATAGAGGTAATTAAGGAGACAAATTGAATGAAAGTATCCGATGCATTGTGTTTTCAATTAGTGGCTACGCTAGTACTAGTTTTGGCCTGTCAAATCTCTTTAGTGGGCGCTTCATCCAGAATTGATATTGTGCCAGAGTCCATGCGAATTATTAACGAACGTTACCATTACTCACCTGCTGTAAGAGCTGGGAACATGCTTTTTATTGCGGGTCAGGTCGGAAGAGACGCTGATATGAATGTTGTGGAAGGGAAAGAAGCTCAGATAGTTCAGGCGTTTGAGAATCTGAAGTTGGTCTTGAACGAAGCCTCTGCAGACTTTGATGATGTTGTAGAGATCGTAACTTATCATACCGATATGCGTGATCTCGCGTTGGTAGTTGAAGTAAAAGATCGATACTTTATGAATAGGTATCCTACTTGGACCGGTGTAGGAGTCAGCGCACTTTCAACACCCGGCCTCGAATTTGAAATTAAGGCGACAGCCTATTTGGAGCGCTAAGGAGTCAAGGTGTCTAAGAATATAACGAAGTTTTTTTTCGAAGATTTTACTGTCGGACAAAAATTTGAAGGGAAGGGGATTACACTCACAGAGGCGAGTATTATTGAATTTGCGCTTAGCTATGATCCTCAACCGTTTCATATCGACGCACAAGCTGGAGAGCAGAGTTCTTTTGAAGGACTTATTGCAAGCGGGTTTCAAACTATAGCGATAACTTTTAGAAGTTTTTGGGAAACTGGAGTTATGGCTTACTGTGGCGCTGGTGGCGGTGGAATAGATACCGTGAAGTGGCACAAGCCGGTGCGTCCAGGCGACACCATTACCACCACCGCGATCGTTCTTGAAGTGGTACCGTCTAAATCTAAGCCGGAACAAGGTATTGTTCGGATGCGTTATGAAGGGAGTAATCAGAACGGACATAAAGTTATTACGGTAGAGATCCCTCAAATAATGAAAAGAGCCCCAAAAATCTAAAGCTGGAGTGGAAAATGGAGTTAGAGGAACGTATTAATCGACTTGAAAGTAAGGTGGACTCTCTCGAGAGTAAGGATGCGATTCGCTCATTATTGAGTAATTACGCGGTAGCGGTTGATGGTAAGGACAGATTGTTACTGGAGAAAATTTTTTCCGTGGACGCTTGGGTTAGTATTCCAGAGTGGGATGTCGATGTCTCGGGTAGGGAAAGTGTGCTTGAGTTTTATGATGAATATTGGGCTCGTTTTGATCATCCGCGGCGATATTTTGCTAACGAATCTTTTGAAATTGATGCCGGAAATGCAAAAGTTTTTATGTATTGGCATGTGACGCAGGAAAATGATGGCGAGTCTTGGTTAGGCTGGGGTACTTACGAGTGGTCATTCATAAAAACAGATAGGCATTGGCAAATAGCTGGAGTCATTATAGATATCCTCGCAATGACTACGCTTAAGAAAGGCTGGGCTGGCTCAGAAAAAATTTTTTGACCCAACCATCGTTGGTTATTTTTCAATGCTGAGCGACAGGTAGATACACCCTTAGGCCATCTAAATCATCTGAAACTGGTATTTGACACCCTAGTCGACTATCGGGTGTGGCGCTATCAGCAATGCTCAACATCGTTTTCTCTTCTTCATCAACGACACTACTAATGCTTTGTCGTATGTAAACATGGCAAGTAGCACAAGCGCAGTTGCCGCCACAATCGCCGTCAATACCAGGGACGTCATTATTGATCGCTGCGGCCATAATAGAATCCCCGTTATCAGCTTCGACAACGTGCTCTGTTCCGTCGGGTTGTATGAAGACTAGTTTCGTCATCTCGTGTCCTTAATTCCAAATTACGATTATTCCATTAAAAGCGTTTTACTTTAACTAGTAGTTCTGAGTATCCCATAGTGACATTCGAGTAGATGCGTTTAGGGGTGCCTACTACTTCGATAGTCTCAAATCGTTTGAGAAGTTCTTCCCACGCGATCCTTAGCGTGAGTTCCCCCAAACGGTTACCGACGCAACGATGGATTCCAAAGCCGAAAGACAAATGGTTACGGGCGTTTGGCCTATCAATAATAAGATCGTAAGGGTTTTCGAAAATTTCTTCATCACGATTTCCGGATGCATACCACATCACAACTTTTTCGCCTTCACGAATTTTTTTACCACCTATACTAGTGTCTTGTAGGGCCGTCCGCTTCATATGTGCTACGGGGGTTTGCCATCGAATTGCTTCTGACACAAACTTAGAAACAAGTTCCTGGTTAGCTCGTAGCTTACTATTTTGTTGGGGACTGCCGCTCAACGCGAGTACGCTGCCCGATAGCGCATTTCGGGTGGTGTCATTCCCACCAACTATAAGAAGTACTACATTTCCGATGTATTCGTCTGCGGACATTGATGTGCCGTCGAGACTGTTGGACAAAAGGGAAATCAAATCGAAACCGGAGCTATTATTTTTTCGTTCTAAAAACATTTGATCGAAACGATATTTCATTTCGAGCATTTCTGCTTTGCGCTGCTCCCAGCTGTTTGTGATGCCATCGCCGGGAATCGACATAGCGACATCCGACCATCGCGTTAGTTTGCCTCGTTCTTCTTGAGGAAACCCTAGTAAAACAGCCAGAGTTCTGATTGTTAAATCAATCGATACATCTTCTACCCAATTAAACGTCTGACCCTCGGTCAAACCATCTAAAATTTCACAAGCATTTTCTCGTATACCTTTTTCCATGAATCTTAGGTTCTCTGAACTGACCGCAGGGCTGACTGCTTTTCTTTGAACATCATGTCTAGGAGGGTCCATCGCAATAATCATGGGTAGTTTGAGATCAGGATCTGATTTGAACCACATTTCGTAGCCCAGTAGGTGGCCGCCATGTGAGGAGTCTGCAGAGAAAATTTTATGGTTTTTATCGACCTCGAGTATGTCTTTATACTTTGTTATGGACCAAAACGGGCCACACTCGGAGCCCGGAGAAAAGTGTACGGGAGATTCTTTACGCAATCGTTCAAAATACTGAGGGGCCACATTTTGCTCAAACAAGGCAGGATTACTCATGTCGATGTCGGACAAGTTGACATCATATGGGTTTTCTTTGCATTTCTCCTCACGTGTCACTGGAAATACCTCGGTTAATTTTTGCTGATGAGATGAGTTTATATTAGATAGCCGTGTTGGCCCGTGCTTGCTTTACAGTGAACTAAAAATTGTATAATAGTGAACTGATAGTGTTTTTCTTGCTTTTACAAGCGAGAGTTCCTAAAGTCAATTAGTGTTGATTTAACTCTGTCGCACGAAGCTGAAAATACTATCGTTGTGGGGACGAAGATTGTGGAACAATCGCGAAAAGAATTTACTTTTAGTGAACACCTTGTTCAAGGTGAAAAACTTAGTCGTATCATAGATATGTCGCATTTGGCTTGGAGCTTCGATGCCAAAGGACTTGAAAAGTTAGCCGGTAACGTAATCTCTCGCGCTGTTGGTCCACTTCGAATCACTTGGGTTAACATAACTCTCGGGGACGACGGATTTCGCGGCTGGAGGACTCAGTATGATATAGACAAGAGTCCAGAAAAATATCTAACTATTGTGATGCCGATCAAGGGCTATATTAAATTAAAAACAGTAGATAAAAGTATTCGCGTAAATATACATGAGTTGGCTATCTGGGATAGCAATCAATGTATCGATTTTGAGATCATAGATAGTGAATATGAACATATTTCCGTGATCATTCCTCAGAGATTGCTGAGGGCTGATGAGTCGCGTTGCAGAGATCTTCATTGTTCGCATTTGGATGAAAATAATTTATTGTCCGAACTTTGTGTGCAGCACATGACAACGCTCTCGAAGTTCTTAGACAAGCAGCTCAGGCCTTACGAAATATCTCTGAGTAATGTGACCGTAAATATTGTTCATGCAGTCTTAGCAAGCTTTGATAATAGCCCAAGAGATAAAGGGAAATTACTTGAAGAGATTAAAGATTACATTGATTGCTACATTTCTGATGAAACTTTGTCTCCTTCTACTATTTCCGCTGCGTTCCAGATATCAACTCGCTATGTCCATAAGATTTTTGAGAAAGAGGAGCATAAAATTGGTTCATGGATTGTGCGAAGGCGTTTAGAACGAAGTCGTACTGATCTGACTAGTGCTGAGATTTCTATTACTAGCATAGCATTTAGATGGGGTTTCAAAGATCACGCTCATTATAGTAGAGCTTTTAAGAAGTGCTTTGGGATCACTCCCTCAAAATACCGAAATACTTATGCAAAATGAACACATGGTTGGCAACATTGCAATTTTTTGAATTCATCTTGAGACATAAACTGGTTCACTTATAGACAAGATTATTCCTCCTTTTTTTCTTATGATGCAAGCATATAGCTATCCTAGATATGTGTTTGAAGGAGAAAAATCTCATGAGTGTTCGAGTAGAAAAAAACGGC
>CALJHG010000020.1 GCA_938075585.1 uncultured Gammaproteobacteria bacterium
ATATCTGCTCCCAAGGCGAGAAAGGCTGCCCAGGTGTTAATCCACCCGTCTGTATCGGTATATTCGAATATCGGTAACATTCTCTGATGGAATGCCACATCACCGCTAATCACTAACTTTTTAGCAGGTAACCAAACTACGATGTCTCCTGGGCTATGCGTTGGCCCAAGATGAAGCGCCTCTATCCTGACACCTCCCAGCGTCACAACAAATTCAGACTTGAAAGTGATGTCTGGCGCAGAAAGTTTTGTTCCAGAAAGTTTGTCTCTTCGGCTATCGAGGAGACTATTTAAAATTTGAGCTCCCTTTTTTTGAATCTCGCCAGCCGCATCAATATGCGCAACTACTTGAGCCCCCTGCTCTTGCCAGTAGCTTGAACCCAGCATTGCATGTCCCTGACCATTTTCGAGTATCACGTATTTCACTGGCTGATTGGTCAAATCCTTAATCTCGTCATGCAGTGCTTTTGCTAAAAGATAATTCTCACCCGCGTTAACTACTACAACCCCCTCATCTGTAATAATAAATGTAAGATTATTGTTATGTCCTGAATTAAAATAATCTCCTGGGCCAGTAAACCCAATTGCAGACCAGACCTGTGGAACAACTTTTTGCGGGAGCCTATAGAGCATTGATCTCGGCGCATTATCTCCCTCCAGAGGGAGGCCCTTACTCTTCCAGTCTAGAAAACCATCGGAATAGTTTTTGACATTTGTGTAACCCATTTTCATTAATGCCACGGCGGCAAATGGACTCCTCTGGTTGGTGTCACAAAAAACTACTATCGGATGATCTCTATCAGGAACTCGCTCTGGAACCTTATACTCAAGCCAACCGCGTTCGACATTGTGTAATCGCGGCAAATCAATAGTTCCACCTTGCTCATCTATTTCAGATGGCGTCCTTACGTCAATATAAATTGGTGGGTTAATACTCATAGAAATCCGCAATAACTCTTCGGTATTTATGTTTATTATTTCGGACGATGTCTTGCCTACTAAAGCGTGTCCATCCATTATTTGATCTGACTTCGCACCGAAGGAAAAAAACAATACGAATAAAAAACTTAAAACTAAAATTCTTTGCTTAACCACCATGCACAACCTCAATACAAAAACTGGCGATACCAAATAATTTTTAGCCATATAACGCTGCACTAAAAATATAAAAGGCTTGAATTAGTATCTCTAATCGTACTTTAATGAACCGCTAAATCAAATAACCACTTAACCTCGGATCGCGCAACTGATGAAAAGAAAAAAGTTTCAGAATAAACAATTTTCTTCATGGGTTTTTTTAACAGTAATCCTATTCACATCGATGGTTGTCGAATCATTTGACGCGGATAGAGAACAGAGAATAGCCTCGCAAACTCTGCAAACCCTCTTTCTGGGAGAACCAATCTGGCTAAAACAAGATAAGTCAGCGCAGTCTTTTTTGGGGTTAGTGACATTAAGCGACAAAAATAATTATAGTATCCTAATGATCCATGGCACGGGGCAAGGTCCTGACACCCCTTACGTGATTGGTCCCATGCGCGAATTCCTGTATGAAAGTGGTTTTGAAACACTCTCAATCCAGATGCCTGTTTTATCCGATGATGAAAATTACGATAATTATATAAAAGTATTTGCCGAATCTAGGCGCCGGGTCGGACAAGGAGTTAAGTTCTTGCGAGAAACTAACCCTAGCTCAAAAATCGTTATTTTGGGGCACAGCATGGGGAGTACGATGTTAATGGACTGGCTTTCTAATAACGATTCAGCAGATGTCTCTGGATTCGTTGCTATTGGATTGGGATCCACTAATCAAAAAAAATTGAGCAGTCGGGTATTCTCTTCTGGAGACCTTAATTTGCCGATATTAGATATATTGGGTGAGAATGACTACGACTCGGTGTTGTGGTCAGCACCTCTGCGAAAAAACGCCATACTCGCGACCCATAAAAAATCAGCCCAAATAGTTATCGAAAAAGCAGATCATTTTTTTGCTTCCCACGAGGAAACCATTGCGCTGTCTATAATAAAGTGGATAAAAAACCTATAGAACCGAAACGCTAGCGAACTTAGTTCGAAGTCTATAGTCTATTCAATTACGCGGCGCTTCCAGCCATCCTCCTCTCTCGTAGCTTGTGCCAGCGCAGCATCGCTTTGTGCATAACCCTGCGAAAGCAGACTTAATGCCTGCGCCTTGTTACCTGCCTCATACTCTTCACGAGATCTTCTGAGAATTTTTTCCGTATCACGCCACTCATAACCTATTAGAGCAGCCCTTAGCCGCAAATCTTCTGCTTTTTGCCATTGAGTATCAAAATTCAACTGAGCCTCTTCAGCGCTCAATGATGTCATCAAACCGACGCCAAAACATATCATAAAAAGTCTCTTATGAGCGCTCATCTTCGCGTACTGGGGCCATTGAACTTAAGACCATTACTCATGTAACTTAAAAAATATTCAAGATTTTTATACTGTTCGCTCTGGCCAGCTAAAGGCTTTGCACGCACTTGGCTGTTACACCCGCTGAATCGTCGGTGCAAAGTTCCTATAGAGCCCCATTTAAACCGGTACACAGGAAAATTAGATACGTGGCCTAAGCTAGGGCTTAAAATTTCAGCTCGAATACGCATTCCCGAAGAAGCTACGTGACAATCGACGCAGGCAAAATTAAGCTGCCCCCTTTTGCTGTAATAGTATTTTTTTCCTTGCTCGTAGGCGTTAATTGCAGCCTCACCCGAAACCTCAACCTCAATGATCTCACCTCTTGAATGCAATGCCAGATAGGCAGAAATTTTGGCTATATCGCCCGTCTTATACTTGAGCGGCTGTTCGCCGTGAGACACCCGACAATCATTGATCGCTAACTCAAGGGTTACCACGGTATTTCTGTTTACATCAAAATAGGGATAATTCTTTTTACTTCTTTTACCATCCACGAAACAGTCACTATACGACGATCCGTCTGAGAAAACTGTCTCATTAAAAAGTATCTCGCCCTCGTCTATAGCGATATCATAGGGCGGAAACTCCTCAATTTCTAGCCATTGTTGCCGACGTGTCTGGTCAATGGCATACACGCCATTGATAAAGTCACCAACCGGTATTTCAGGGAACTTTTTATAAAAATAATTTTTAAAGGCGGTTTGATCAGAAGCTGGGTCAGCCCACACCGCGCACGAAAGAAAACAGCATATAAAAATAACGCTAAATATCCTCAAACACATCACGGGAATCTCCCCAACAAGTTTTAGGAAAATTACTTCACGATAAAGTCACCGGAGTCGGTTTCTCCCTTACTATCAATAGAAGTAAAATTCAATGTATCGCCGACCTGAGGTCCCTTTATCTTAAAAGACAAATAAGGATTTTTCGAAACTGCTGGCCCCAAGTTAGTCCGAAAAACCTCTTCACCATTCCAAAAGCAGGTAGCTTCAGTAATATGGTACGCGGGAATTTTCTCCCCTGTAGTCGCGTCAACACGCAGACCGGTCTCCATGATGTGTTTCATCAGAACCTTGACTTGAACAACGTCCCCACGCATTTTTGCTTTACCTTTAATCGCCATGGCTACTACTCCTCTTAACCACCACAGCCACCAATAGTAACTTTCACTTCTTGCGTCGCAGTATAAACATTCCCGCTCGCGTAGACCGCAGCCACAACATTGGATGTTTCGCCCATTTTTATCCTCGTCGCTACCGATGCAACTGCATAGGGAGTTAATTCAAAAGTCGCAGCCAGTGGGTTAGGATTACCCTCTACATAAACACTAATGCTTTCAACATCCTCAATAGCGGTGGAGACTGTTACCGGAACTACGGCTCCATTTTCAGCTATTTCGGGGACCTTTAACTTTACCCGATCACTATCTTGTGGTGCTTGACCATAAAGTTCGGAAATAGCGTCATTAACCGCCTCACTGTTAAAAGCATCTTTAGGCCAAGCCGCAAACAGTTGACTCGGGATCACCGAAAGCGCACCTAGGTAAGCAAACCAACTAAGTGCAGTTCGTCGTGACAAGTTCGTCAAATTCATATTCTGGTCCCGCCCAATCGTTAAGTTTCTGTGTACTTTCTATAGAGTATACAAGTATTCTACTATTTTATGGATCTGATCCTCCGTCAGAATACCATGCAACCCAAAGGGTGGCATTATCGTATCTCGATTATTCGCCAATGGATTTGAAATTTGAGCGACTAGTTTTTTCTTATCAGGAAATCGACTTTTCATGGAGAACAGCGGAGGGGCAGTGTTTCCAGAAAACGGCCCGTTATCTATCGCGTGGCATGCCAGACAATTTCCCATTTTTCTATCTAAAGTTAATCTCTTACCTGCGGCAACCCTTTGCTCAAGCACACCCCCTGCCCAAACATTAGTGCAAAGCAATAATACTATTAACAAAAAAACTGACTTGTCTCGTTTAATCTATATCTCCCTCACTCAACATGTAGTCTACTGCCGCCTTCACTGATTCATCAGTGAGACTTAAATTACCACCTTTAGCCGGCATATAACCCTTCTCACCCAGATATCCATTTAATGCATTCTGATAAAGTACTTCTATGCCTTTTTCTTCACGCTGCTGCCAGTCCTTTTTATCACCTAAAATAGGTGCCCCCGCGACACCGGCGTCGTGACAAATAATACATGCTTTTTTGTATGTCTCGATAGCTAAGGCGTTCTCCTCATCCGACTCAGAACTATCTTGCGATGCAGCGGGAACCAAATTACTGAGGTGCCCTACAGGCGTGACGCCCAGATCAGCAGCACTCCAAGAAGATACCTGTTCGGTAGTCAGGCAGTTAGTCATGCACCGAGAATTAAGTACTTCAGGCCTAGGATCGATGAAAAAACCTTTTTCGTTGGGTAAGGTTATTGTGGGCAGATTGTGTTTCGTCAATACAAAGTCGTCGTCGACCTGATCATTCAAATAAAGTACGTACGCAGTAAGAGCATAAACCTCGTTATCAGTTAATGACTGAGGCTGTAAAAAAGGCATCGCTCTATGAATGTAATCCCATAATGTAGACACATAAGGCCAATAAGAACCGACAGTTTTTTCAGGTTTCTCTTCCTTTAAGGTCCCAATACCACCTGCTATCACGGGCCAACGGTCCTCTCCTTCCCCAAAAACTCCATGACACGAAGCGCATTTTTCTTCATACAATATTTCTCCAGACTCGACACTCCCGGAGCCCTCGGGTAAACCGAATCCATCAGGTCTGATATCTATATCCCAGCCAGCAATTTGTTCGGTAGTTGGAGAATGTCCAATATTAAAGCGGGTCTCTGCGTGCACAACATAAATAACGAACACAGCCCACAACAGCACCCCGAGTAAAACCGAGAATTTAAGTGTTTTGAACATTCTTAACTTCACCAGTCGCTAAAACTTTCCAAGTGTGGATCGAGTTCTTGTGATAAATAGAATTAACTCCTCTCACTTCGCGTAACTGCGCCAAAGTCGGTTGTACGTACCCTGTATCGTCAATTGCTCGACTTTGTATCAAAGCTGGTGATCCATCCCAACTCCAATCTAAGCTAAATCGAGTAAGAGCCTTGTCTAAAACTAACCCTTTTAACTTAGCCTCCTTCCAAGAAAATCCACCATCAAAAGAGATATCGACTTGCTTAATTCTCCCTCGTCCCGACCAAGCAACACCTTCTAACTCATGATAGCCGCGACTCTTTAAAGAATTCTCAGGACACACCGAGGTGACAACAGAATTAGTTTCTTGCACCCAAGTAAACTGTCGCGCGCGACCATCTGCCATTAGATCGGTGTATTTGGAGGTTTCCTCACGCAGGTGCCATGGTTTTTCTCCTAATTCGAGGCGCCTCAGCCATTTAATTGAGGTATTTCCTTCCCAACCAGGATTTACTAATCGCAGCGGATAACCCTGCTCAGGTCGTATCCTCTCGCCATTTTGTGCGTAAGCTACAATGACATCATCTAAAGCCTTATCAAGTGGAATACTGCGCGCCATGGCCGCACCATCTGCACCTTCGGCTAAAACCCACTTAGCTTTAGGGTCAACCCCTACCTCAGCTAGCAACGTCGATAGCCTCACACCTGTCCATTCGCTGCAACTGATCATGCCATGGGTAAATTGCAATGCCTCCATTTGAGGGCCTCGCCACTCCATTCCACCATTGGCCGGGCACTCAATAAATCGAATTTCCGATACAGAAGGGAACCTCACTACGTCATCCATAGTTAAAACTAAGGGGTTACCACACAGTCCGTGGATCATCAACCGATGTTCCTCGGGGTCAATATTTGGAATACCTGAGTGATGTCGCTCAAAATGTAAACTACTCGGTGTAATTATCCCCTGAAGGCTTTGTAAAGGCGAGAAACTGACTGAAGATATAGGTGTTGCGGTTAACCACGGGACAGTGCGCCGTATAGCGTCTTTTTCATACTCTGAGGGAGATCCGTAAGGTGCAGCACCGACTCCTGTTCCTGTCTGTTGCATCCAAGACGGGATATTAGGCGGTAAATTTTCACCGTGCTCGGCAGCCCATATCTGATTGGCAGTCAATAGAGCACTGCCGGCTGCGACGCCCGCTCTTTTGAAAAATTTCCGACGCGATGAGTCGCCAGCAAGCGCCATAAATTTCCTACCCTAAACTAACCGTGGTGGCTCTACAAATGTAATGATATCAGATCATCTCACTTCGTATATCAAACCACAACTGGCCTAAGGAAACGTATACATATTAATCGTACATCATATGTGCGCTAAAAATGATTGCACAGATGTTAGTGGTCACCTAAATTATCTCAGATGAATATAGGAATACTTGCGTTAGCCATAGTCCTGATCCCTACTGGTAGGTGGTTTTGGCGCGCCTGGAAAGTCGATATCCCATCCTCGCCATACCTATTTCAAATGTCCTGGGCCGCGGGGCTAGCCTTAGGACTCCTCACCCACCACGGTGGAGCGGAAAGTACAGCTGCCAATTGGGCTATCGGTTTAGCATTAGTGCTCCTCTATCTGTCCTTTACAGGGACTCAGAAGGTCAGTACGTCTGCAATTAGAGTGGGCAGTAAAATTCCCTATTTTGAAGGCAGAGACAGCGACGGTAACTCCTTTAGTAGCGATACTCTAGAAAACAAAAGAATAATAATTAAATTTTTTCGAGCGCACTGGTGACCCTATTGTGTCGGCGAGTTACGTCGATGGGAAGCAATGCGACCGTTACTTGATGAGTTTCATGTGACGTTAATAACCGTGTCCACAGATACCGTGAGCGAAATAAAATTAGGTAGGAAAATGCACGGCCTAAAAGGAACAATGTTAGCAGACAACAAACTTAAAATTATCAATCAATTCGGTCTGAAAAATCAGAACCTCAATAACTTTAGAATACCTTTTCGACCAGGGCTACCTATCCCTACCACACTTCTGATAGATGACACCGGGACCGTGATTTGGAAAGACGATACCAACCAATACAGCAAAAGGTCTGACCCTGAACGCATCAAACCTATTCTTGAAAAACTGTTGTCCTAAAAAGTACTCTGGTCTAATCCTGTAATAACTAACATCATAGAGAAGAGTCGAACATTGGTCGCTATCGATAATTTCTATATTGTAGCTAGGGAGCAAGGCGCCGAGAATCCTTCCATACCAACCTGGGCTAACTCCGATATCAACCCGGTACAATTAGCGGCACGATCTGGCGAGGTCACAAAAAAAGAGATCTCTAACGTACCCGGCGCGTTCCAACTTCTGAACTTTCTATCTAAACCTGAGTGCGATAAATTAATCCAAATATCGGAAGCACTGGGTTACTTGGAAGACGCGGCAGTCTCGCTACCCAGAAAGATAAGGCATAATTGCAATGTGACATGGGTCACGGACGAAACCACTACCGATCTGCTTTGGGAGCGAAGTAAACTATTCTTTTCACTAGAAAACAATCCCACTAAAAAAATTTTTCCGATCGGACTCAACACTCGCTTTCGCTTTTATCGATATCACACAGGTGATTACTTTGGTCAACATACTGACGGAGCCTGGCCAGGAAGCAGGGTAATGAATAAACAACTCATTGCAAATGGATATAACGACCGTATTAGTCAGCTCTCATGCATAGTATTTTTGAGTGATGGTTATATAGGCGGTCGGACTGAGTTTTACTCTCAGACAGAGCCAAGCGAAAAAATTAGCGTTAAGACTCCACTTGGAGCGGCTTTGTGCTTCCCTCATGGCGCACACCCTCAGCATTGTCCGCATAGCTCTGAAATAATTACTGCTGGGGTTAAATATATTATCCGTACCGACGTACTATTTTCCTCGAACTAAACAATTCGAGCGGGTTAATTGTCGTCGACCACACCCGATCATTCAGTTAAGATCTGCCGAAAGTCTAAAATTTTCACATACGCTAGTCGTGAGAACGAATAAGGAGTTTTGATCATGAAAGTTGGCATATTTAGCTTTAATACTGAGTACACTATTCGCGCAGATGAACTTGCAGTTGAGGCTGAAAATCGAGGATTCGACTCAGTCTGGTTTCCAGAGCACACGCATATTCCCTCGGGACGAAAAACCCCTTATCCGGCAGGCGGAGAGCTGCCAAAAGAATATATTCACATGTCAGATCCATTTATTAGTTGCATGGCAGCGGCTCAGGCAACGCAAACCATCAAAGTTGGCACCGGAGTCAGCCTTCTGCCACAGCACGAGCCACTTGCTATGGCAAAGACAGTAGCGACACTAGACAGACTTACTAATGGGAGATTCCTATACGGAATTGGCTCAGGTTGGAACGCGGACGAAATGGAGAATCACGGAGCACCCTATGAAAAAAGATGGAAAGTATTAGAGGAACATCTACTCGCTATGAAAGAACTCTGGACAAAAGAGGAAGCTAGTTTCCACGGCGAATTTGTGAATTTTGATAAAGTTTGGTCCTATCCTAAGCCTCTAACGCAGCCTCATCCTCCAATTATTTTAGGTACATTTGGCTCTAAATGGGGTCGTCAACGAGTTGCAGATCTAGCAGACGGTTGGGTACCTATCGGCCTGTTTTCTGAGAACATGTATGCTGATATAGAAGATCTTAACAGTCGTCTGATAAAGAATGGAAGGGAAGCTAACTCTGTTGAGGTATCTATTTTTAGTATCTCGGCTCCCTTAACTCCCGTTGAAGAGCTTGAAGAGTACGCTAATTCAGATCTTGTAACGCGTGTGGTCGCTCGGTGTCCTACTCAGAGCAGAGATTCTGTCTTGAAGTGGATGGATGGATATGCCGACTTCGTGGAACGTGTGAGCTAAATTCCAAAGACATAGCTCGTCTTTTAGATATGCCGAAGTGCTATGTCCCAGGTATGCAAAATTCGATTCATGCCCTCCACTATATGACGACAAGACAGGGTTGCCCCGGTGATTGACATAACCTCTCGGTCAATTCGGATCTTTTTATTATGAGTAAAGCCGGTGAATTGTGCTCTCCAGCGCTTATGCCGCACATCACCCCCGTAACTTTCTCGATAATTTAAGATCTCGATACCCTTGATGGACCCAGTACTGGATAGTGCAATCGCCAAGTCTATGTACTCATGCTTACCTATCACCTGATCAAGTAGAAACCATCCCCCACCACTCGCCTTCCATGCCGCAAGATAAGAACGTCTGACCCTGATACCTGACGCTTCACGAATGGCTTTTTTTTGCAAAGCGGTCAGTTTTACTGTTGTTTGCGTAAGTTCTTCACCACCAAAAAGAATCTTTTGTGCTTGATCAACCGTAAGGTACTCTCTAGCAGAAAGCTGAGAGCCGAATAAAAACATGCCCCCGGCGGAGGCAAAATAAGAAGCAATGGACCGAGTAAAAGTTCGTCGATCCATTGCTATTTCTAATACGCTAAACAGTTACTAGAACTGGAAACCAAGTCCCAAGTTCACGCCTGTCTGTGTACCATTTTTTGAGGTCGGAGCATCTTCAAATTGCCCATCAATCTTGAAAACGGTATTTGGTGTTGGCCACCAGTTAGCGCCGACAGAGAACATTTCATGCTTAACATATTTCTTGATTGCTCCGGTAGCTGAACCACCATCTCTTTCATCAAATTCTTCGTAACGAACGAACAATCCTAACTCACCTGGAATACCACCACCCAAGTCAAATCTGTAAGCAGGTTCTACGTACCAGCCCTCGACTTCACTAGCACCCCATAGGCCTGGATCGAAGCTTTGCGAGCTGTCTTTACCAAAGTCCCATCTCGCATACAGCGCTCTCAAACCAAGACCCGACGAGTGCTTATAATCTATATGCGTTTCTATCAAGTACGCGCTCGCTTCAACCGCGTCATCAGTACCTGTGTAGTCATTTTGGTAATCGACAGTAAAAGCCAACTCTAGACCTGGAACTGCCGTATAAGTCAGTCGTCCTAATATCGCTATATCTTGGTTTTTACCGTTTGCAACTTTTTGTCGGCCACTTCTTACGCGCATAGCGCTGCTACCGCTGGTTGGAATCTTCAGGCCCGTATGTGCGAACAAGTTATAGTTCAACCCTGGCGCAACTTGTCCCCAAAAGCCCGCTCCGGCTTCGGTCCAAGTACTAGGAATGATTTCCGCTTCAACCATGTTACGTTCCACACCGTAAAATGTAGTCGGCTCATGTGTTAAGTTCATAATCCCCACAGGCAAAATATCTGCACCAGCTCTAAAGTGGTGATTTGCATTTATATCGAACTCTAACCAAGCCAGCTCAACCACTACGTCACCTTCTCGTCCATCACCAGCCCAGCTATGCTCGAACTCTATTTCAGAAGCAAAGCGAGACCAGCTATTAAACTCGTGGCCAACGAATAAAACTAGACGGTGAAAGTCCGTCTTATCGGTATCGGAAGTTGATCCATCTTTACCGTTTGTATGGTTACTATGAAGCTCACCATACCCACCGACAGAAGTTCGTTCAGCCCATGAAGCCGCTCGCGCTTTTCTCTTATTGGACATCGGTGACCAGCGTGATCCACCGGCGCCAACTGCATTCGCTCCTTGTGGAGTATTGGTGGTCATAGTGACACCTTCGTCCTCACCAGTGGCTTCGTCTAACTGAGCCTTAAGCTCGGCAATTTCTGCTTGTTGTGCTTCTAACATAGCCATAATTTTAGCTATTTGGTCCCCGCTCTCACCTCCTGCCGAAGCGGTAATTCCAAAGCCTGCTATCAAAAATAACGCCGTTAAGCTTTTCATTAATTGATTGGACCTCACTCTTGTCTCTCCATGAAATATTAAATAAAACTAAGTTGATTCTTATGTTGCGAATACAAATGAGAATCATTATCAATGATGACACGCATTTTAACAAAAGTCAAAAACTTGTAACCAAAATGTCTTTAGCTATTGTATTAAAGCAACAATTGTCTAGGCTACCAATTTAAGAAGTACTGCTGAAAGTATCGTCGGACATTTGGCAGTCGGGTGGCGAAAGCGATAAATGATGTTATTCTTGATTGAATTAAAATATTTGTAATACAGTCTTGCTGCAGTAATGCATTATCGCAGCAACACCCTATAGCGCACTATTAAGACACCTCTAAATTATCAAAGCTACCTGTAACAAGCTCTGGAGAAGACAAATAATTCGACTTTATAACAACATGTGCGTTTCGTCAGTCAACCTGAAGCTCTATTTTCGGTCGCAAAAAATAATCGAGAATTTGCTTCTCGACTTGTGTGGCAATCATGAGTAGCTTGGCGAGGTGCCAACCAAGTTTAGGAACCTATGTCGAAATTAGCGTTTCGGGCGACGTGAGCGAAGATGAACTTATTTCCGCTAGCAATGCGGCGTTCCTAAAGATAAACCTCATTCAGTCACTAATGAGCTTTCATGACGAAGAAAGTGAGTTAACTCTTGTCAACCGATACGCGGCCCGTGAGCCAGTACCCATCTCATTAGAGACCAAGTTTGTTCTCGAGCAAGCCTTGTGGCTAAGTGAAAAAACCGATGGTTTATTTGATATCACAGTTGCACCAAAGCTAGTAGCAAGTAACGCATTACCCAATCATGATTTTCCTTTCTCCCCTACCGGTACTTGGAGAGATATCATAATCATAGACAACGAAGTTAGATTCAAAAGACCCTTATTACTTGACCTTGGTGGTATCGCAAAAGGGTATGCTGTAGACCAGGCAATAAATGCAGTTGATGACTCGATCAATATCACCGTAAACGCAGGTGGCGACCTCCGTATGCGGCCCTGGCGTGGGAATCAGGTAGAGGTAAAACATCCGCGTTCACCTCACTCAGAGTCTATACAAATTGAAATGAAAAATTGTGCGCTCGCAACCAGTGCTGCTTACTACAGTGAAAACGGCGATTTAATAGTCTCAAAGGACTCCAATGCGTCAATAAACCTTGATGAAAATATTTCAGTGAGCGTGTTTGCTAAGGAGTGTCTCTTGGCTGACGCGCTAACCAAAGTTGCTTACTTAAATCCTGATATGATAAAAAAGTCAGTATTTCCGGATGTTGAATTTATGACGCTAGACAGCAACAATGTGACCAATTGGTATTAGATATGTCCAAGATTGGCTTCAGAATTCCTTTAACTTATAGAGCTATTCTTTTTATAGGATTGGCTAGTTCGTGGTGTACAGGTCTGATTTTTTATTACATGAATAACTGGGTGACCGTCGAAGGTGCCTTCGGTCCAATGAAACACCCGGCACAGCAGTTTGTCATCATGGGACATGGGGCGGCAGCGTTTGTCATGCTCATGTGCTTCGGAGTTTTAGTCGTCAACCACCTCCCCTCCGCATGGCGTTTACGTAGGTCACGTTACCTCGGTATCACACTAACCACTTTATTTTCGTTCCAAATAATCACCGCTTATATTCTTTATTATATTGCCAGCGAAGAAAGCCGAGCTTTAATTTCGAATTTACACGCACTTTCCGGAGCTAGCATACCTATCATACTTGTAGGACACATAATCAGAGGCCGAATGCAAAGACGATTGGCTCCCTCTCAACCGCCCTGATCAAGTGAAATATTTAATAATTGCTCAATCGAAGCATCAAAATGTAAGCGAAACAACACAGTAGCCAAAGTATTCGGGGAAAATTTTGTGACAAATGATATCGTAGCTATCAACCAAGTGTTAAATGAATACTGCCATACGGTGGATCGAGGAACCGCACAAGAAGTGTCCAAGCTCTTCTCTCCAGATGCCCTGTTAAAACCTTACTTCGACGATAAGTATGACGTGATCGGTCGCTCGGAAATCGAAAGGTGGTATGGGCATTACATGGAAAATTTTAGAGAACATATAAGGCACTTAAAGCACATGATTGTCTCCCCGATGATTAAAGTGGAAACCAATCAGGCAAACAGCGTTTGTTATTTTCTTGCTAGCGCAGTAAATAACGAGACCAATCTAGGCTTTTCGGCTACGGGCATCTATAGTGATAGGCTCAAAAAGCTTGATGGAAAATGGATGTTGTCCGAAAGATGCATAACTGTGGAGACAACCACACCAGAAATTACTGCGATAGAGACATTTCCGTCATTAGAATTTCCGAGAATACAGTCTTAAGGTCTCTCAGGATCTTTACTTTCACAAATTGCACTATTTACTGGCAAGCGCCTCGAATCCAGCCTGCATATTAGCCGTCAATTCCTTCAATGACTCCCTGTCCCCAATAAAATCGAGGTAATCCTTTAGAGCTGGGGTATCTCCGATCATGTCCCAACCATAAATTTTAGTCGTGTGCATTTGGGTAAAATTCAACATGAAGTACGCAGTGATATCAGCAAACGTAAACGTTTCTCCTGAAATATACGGCGAAAATAACGCCAAATGGTTCAGAGCTCTCAATCCGTTTTCAATTGCCGGTCTAACCTGCTCCTTAGCGGATGGGTCCACCTCTTGACCGAAATAAACTGCTCCGATATGCCGTCGTGCAGGGGCATCGAAATAAAGTTCTATGACTCGTATGATCTCTTTTACTTTCGCCCTTTGCCAAGGGTCAATCGGGTAAAGCCTTGGTTCTGGATTTATATCCTCCAGGTAGTCATATATCACATTGGTTTCAGTAAGTATCTCTTCACCTATCTCGATCCAAGGCACTTTACCCATAGGAGACTGAGCTAAAACAGCCTCATCCTGACTAGGAAATACGGTAATCTCCTCAAATTGGACATTTTTCTCTAAGAACGCAGCTTTTGCGCTGCTAAAGTAATTACTGACTGCCACACCATATAACTTAATCATTAGACGGGTATCCTCCCAAATCTAGCCATCACTGTCGCCATATCGGGCAACAATACGTTCTTTCGCGGGTGGAAAGATATTAATTTTTTCCAAATCTCCCTCAGCCCATTCAACGACTCTTTTATCCATTATATAAAAAAACAGAGGCGGAAACATCGCAGCTAAAAACATGAGCGAATAACAATACGGCAAAGCAGGAGCTTCAGTTGGTTCGGTGGATCTAAGTGCCTGATACCATCGAGTAGAGCGAATATGATGACCCGAGTGTCTTACAAAATTTAAGAGCAGATTATTAGAAAAAAGCATATTGGTATTCCAAGAATGCTTCATGCTCGACAACTCATAAGTTCCATCCGGACGCTGATCTCGCTTAAGACCATAGTGCTGACAATATTCTATCAGCGTCAAGTACCACCAACAAACATACATTTGTAAGAGCAACAAAGGAAGCACAATCCAACCAAATAAGTACGTTAGGGAAGAGAACAAAACTATTGTTCCTAGGTACTGCTGCAATGTCTCATTTTCTAAGCTCCACGCACTGACATCTTTTTTTGCTAGACGTTCTTTTTCAAATTGCCATGATTTTTTAAAAAAGTTCGACTGACTTCTCATTCCAAATTGATACAGCGTCTGACCCATCTGCGAACTGGCAAAATCTTTCGGAGTAGCTACATCTACGTGATGACCCTTAAGATGACCAACAAGAAATTGTCCAACGCCTCCTATGGAGAGCATCACCTTACCTAATCGTCGGTTGGACCGAGAGGTTTTGTGACCGAATTCATGTCCTACGGCTAAAGCCAAACCTGATACTATACCCATAGAAACCGCTATACCTATATAGGATGAGATAGATAGTGAGTGAGCACTCACATACCAGCAAACGCCTATGAAATTAACTATATAAAATGGGATAGAGACCGTTAACACTTTTACGTAGTAGTTATCTTCCTCGATTGAGTCCAGGACCGATTCAGGAGGGTTGTTGGAATCCTTAGGAGTAATCTGGTCCAACAATGCAATCAGGCCAAACCAGAATAAGGCAGTGGTCCAGAACAAAATAGGGGCATCTAACCAACCAGCAGCAAAACAACTTAAAGTTGGAAGCAGAGGAAGAAAAGGTTGAGTCAACCAGTGACGTCTCCTCTTATCGGTATACGACTCGATATTTGTTACAGCTACCATTTGCAAAACTCCCCCTTAACTAGGCTGATTGAAAATTAATGATAAATCAGTCATTAGTGACTTGTAAAGCGGCTGAGCGCGAATTTGACTTAAGGTGCTATTAAAAACAAAATCTACTAATATTTTCAGCAACATCGAGTGGTAAATTTAGTGATGACAGAAGCCGGGCTACCTAATCCAACTGGTACATCTAACCGAAGAAAACGTGCAAAGCGGATGTCTCCGAGTGCGAGACGAGAGCAGGTAGTATCAGGTGCGATCAAGGTTTGTGCTGAGAAGGGTTTGGCTGGAACTAGTCATGCATTGGTTGCCGAGCAAGTAGGTGTTTCGACGCCTACCGTTTTCTTGTATCTGCCCAGTAGAAAAACATTGATTGATACAGTCCTCGAGAAAGTAGAAGGTTATTGTATTGAATTAGTAGATGAAGCGTCCTCCGGACAAATCTCCGCACACGGGAAATTGCTTTCTATTTTAAGGGCATGGGCCACAGCAATAGACACCGATACTGACTATATTCGGGTGTGGTTAAGCTGGAGCGCGGCGGTTCACGAAGAAACCTGGCCGAAATATATTGCGTTCCAGGACAGAATTTTAGCTAGATTCGAGCGGATTATAAGTGACGGTAAATCCAGTGGAGAAGTCCTTGAAGCAGTCAATCCTGCGTGGGCATCTCACCAAACTTATGGAAGCGGGAATATGATTGCTCAGATGAAATTCAGAGGAGTCGATAACCAAGAAATCGATGACTTTTTAAAACAATTTATTACAAGTATGATTGGAAATACCCGAACATTAGAGATTTTAAAATAAAATCTCACACTCATATTAATTTAATTTACTTTAATATTATCAATTGCTTATGTTATTATATAAATAATTACCGCGTTATTTCAAAAAAAATGTTTAGTTAAGAGCTTATCAAGCTCATTCGCGAATTGACGTCGATCGCTTTGGGTGATGGTTGGAGGTCCACTCGTCTGCAAACCACTAGATCTCATGGTGTCATAAAAATCTCTTAACGTGACTTTTGCTGCTATCGTTTCCAGGGAGTAGAGTTCTCCTCTCGGATTCAGCGCAAAGGCGCCTTTGTGCAATATCTCTTGTGCCAAAGGTATGTCAGCAGTTACTACGAGATCACCTGCCACAACTCTGCGCACGATCTCATTGTCAGCCACATCAAATCCAGGTTTTACCTTTAAAAAGCGGATATTGGGGGAATTAGGCACGCTCAAATATTGATTTGCGACGAAGATGACCTCTATCAACCGCTTTCGGGCGGCATTATAAAGAATCTCCTTAACTATCTTGGGACAAGCGTCCGCGTCAACCCAAATTCTCACCTCACTCGGACTCGTTTTACAAATAAAATCGGAATATATCTCCCACTATTTGGGAGATCCGTCATAAGGTATGTTTAGCTCGGTATCAAATATTAGATTTTCCTTAGTAATAAAAACTCTAGATTCACTAAAATCAATGAAACCACTCTCGTCATTGAGTAGTGCTTGAAAAGCTGCCGTACCTTCATCAGTCTCCATAGCCGCCGTAAGTGCACCCTCGCTCCGCCACCATACTTCAGTTATACCATCGTAAGGGGCAGCTAAACCCCGCGACTCAATGAGGCCCTGATTAATTGGCGTATCTATGGTGTGACTTTGAACGTACTTCACAGCATCTATATTTTTTGTAAAGCTAGTAACTAATGGCCCATGCTCCTCTCTCCAATAGCGATGAAACTCTTCCTGAGACACCTCTTCTTTCTTTCTTAAACAGTAAACCAATTTAACCATGAGTCTTCCCCTATCTATAATTTCCACACTTGCTCTAGATATTTTAGATTGCTAAATCTATCACAATTGCTATTTAATAAAGCAATATAAAATTTTGATGTCAAAATAGTATAATGCACTTGGTACTTTTAACACTGCTTCTGGGAACAATCTGTGGCCCACTTTACAGCATAGAAATATCTGAGGAGATTCGCGAACTTCACAAAAGGGTTCTTGTTTTGGACTCTCATCTCGATACCCCGATCAGGTTGGCTATGCCGGGTTTTGATATCACAGAAAGACACGAACATCCAGCCGATCAGTCTCAAGTTGATCTTCCGAGAATGTTAGAGGGTGGTCTCGATGGAGGATTTTGGGTTATTTATACGTCTCAGGGAGAACTAACTGAAGCTGCTTACGCGGCCGTAAAAAAGAGTGCTTTCCGAACAGGAAATTTAATCAGAAAAATGGTGACCGACCATCCTAATGAATTTAGTCTCGCATTATCCGCAGATGATGCGAAAAGAATTGCCGATAATGGCAAGATCAGTGTCTATATGAGTATCGAAAATGCCTATCCGATAGGTACTAACCTATCTGTGTTGGACGAATTTTATGCCATGGGTGTCAGAATGCTTGGCTTAGTTCACGTAACAAATAATCAGTTTGCGGACAGTTCTACCGACCCACTGGGTCCGAAATGGAATGGTCTTTCTCCGCTTGGTCGTCAATTAGTAAAAAGAGCTAACGACCTGGGAATGATAATAGATGCATCTCACGCACATGATCTGGCATTGGAGCAAATGATCTCTCTATCTCGAACCCCTATTTTGCTCTCTCACTCTGGTTGTAAATCTGTTTTTGACCATCCAAGAAATGTAGGTGATAGATTACTTTTAAAACTTAAAGATCAAGGTGGCGTAATACAATTGAACTCTTTAGGTGCATATCTCAAAACTATGGAGATACCCGAGGGTCGAAAAGCAATCTATAAAACAATCTTAAGAGATAGGGCTCTTGGAGAGATAAACAATCAACCGATGCTATATAAAGATTTTGTTCATCGTTTTAACGCAATGTACAAAAGGTTCCCTAAAGCAATGGCCAGTCTGGACTACTATCTAGCGCACTTCGAGCACGGGCTGGATTTAATGGGGTCAAAGGCCGTAGGTGTTGGAGCTGACTGGGATGGAGGAGGGGGCGTCACTGGAATGAACGATGTTTCCAAAATACCTTACATTACCAAGTTCTTGTCGGAAAAAGGCTACGACGAAAAAGGCATTAATGATATTTGGAGCGGCAACCTACTACGACTATTAAAGCAAGCCGAAATTAATAAATTAAAATAAGAAATTGCCCAGCAATTAGATCTCAACTAAAGGCACCTAAATCATGAGCGAAAACGAATTACCTCGAACAGAAATGGATGAGTATTGGAATGAGGCAGGGGGCGCGAAATGGGTCAAAAACCTGAATCACCTAGAAGATATGTTGGCACCAATCAGTAGACATCTGGTAGCATCGTTGTCTCTGGAAAATGTTACCCAAGTCTTGGATGTTGGTTGTGGAGGAGGCAGAGTCTCAGCGCAGGTTGCAGACAAACTCCGAGGATCGGGTGAAATTGTAGCGGCAGATATTTCGGAGACTATTTTAGCTAGCGCTACTGCCGCTAGAAAAGAGACCACCAATCTGTCCTTTATCCACTGTGACGCTGAAACGTATGCTTTTGAGCCCAATTCGTTCGACCTAATCATTTCTCAATTCGGTGTGATGTTTTTCAGCGCGCCTGTCAATGCATTCAAAAATATTCATTCTGCACTCCGAAACAATGGAAGGCTTAATTTTGTCTGCTGGCAATCGATACATGAAAATCCGTGGATGAAAACTGCTGCCTCAGCAGCATTCGAAATTCTGGAGCGCCCTCCATCCCCTGAGCCCGGCGAACCGGGCCCGTTCTCATTAGCGGACAAAGAACTATTAGTAGGAACACTCTCCAGTGCCGGCTTCAAAAGTATTCAGGCAAAACCTATCTCGGAGGCGCTCGATTTAGGCACGGTCGACCAAGCGGTATCTTTGATGACTGATATGGGTCCCAGCGCCAAGCCTATATCCGAGGCATCTCCAGAAAATAGACAACAAGCCGTAGCCAAGATACGGGAAGCAATGCAAGCCAACGAAACCTCGGCAGGTCGCGTGAAACTGAAAGGATCTTTCTGGTTAGTTACCGCCCAAGCGTGAAATCAAGCGGCGCTTTTTCGCGCCGCTTTCAAACTGCCACTCCCATGACGTAGCAACTCTCCAGAAAACGTATTTGTCTGTTGATCATTCTCGATAGTCACCTGCCCATTAATCAACACGTACTTGTAACCTTTTGCCTTTTGCACTCTGCGCCACTCATTACCAGGCA
Organism: uncultured Gammaproteobacteria bacterium; assembly: GCA_938075585.1. GTDB lineage: Bacteria > Pseudomonadota > Gammaproteobacteria > UBA4457. The sequence goes on from CALJHG010000020.1 coordinate 19,599, forward strand.
AATCATGAACTACTTCGGGCGGGGTTATCTCCAAATTATCCAAGTCGTAAACCAATATATCGGCTGGAGCACCAACCTTTAGTACACCGCGATCTTTACAACCAGCTAACTCGGCGGGCAAAGCAGACAACCTCCAATGGGCGTCTTCTAAACTCAACATATTATTATCCCGAACAATTTTTATGAGAGTCTCTGTAGGGTACCTCCCAGCGGTCAAAAATTTCGTGTGCGCCCCTCCATCAGATACCCCAAATAAAATATAAGGTACATCGACAACCTCTTTAAGCAGGTCTAGCCGGGTACCGGGGGGTGCTGCAAAAAACTCAGTCTCTAAATTGTCGGCAACTACTATGTCTAGCATAACATCAACTAGATCTTTCCCAGTCTTCTCAGCAATAAGGCCTATAGTGTGATCAAGCCACTGTTGCGATTCGGGAGCAACAGGCCCCGTAACTACAATATTTTCAAACGGACCAGTTACTAATTCTGGGATCTGCTCCTTCAACGCAGGCCTTCTAGCTGGATCAGCTAATTTAGCTAGTCGCTCTTCCCGTGTCCCTACAGTCGCTTCACGCCAGGCAGGACACTCATCAAACAAATTCCAGTCTTCAAATGTGAAGCCGTAGCCTGCGTCAGTAGTAAGGCCCTGTCCATACACCCGAACACCCTGTGCTCGGCAACGCTCCAGCCACTCAATCACTTTACGATGGATCTGAGGTTTAGTGTCGTAGACCTGCACTACATTAAAAACGATGGGTCTCCCACTGACTCTCGATAATTCCATGATGTGTTCTTGATCCGCCTTAGGATCTCCTGACACCATCGTAGTCTGCATATGGCCTGCGTTACGTTTACGCAAAACCTTAGCAAACTCTAACGAGGTTTCGTCGTGCATTACGTCGGTCGGCATAGCGGTCCCATCGTAATCTAATTGGACGCCAGCAGGACCATCAGGCGGAAGCCGTTGAGCAGACCATCCACATCCACCAGCGTCCATTGATTCTTCCAATAACCGACACATTTCGGCATGCTCTTTGTCAGTCGGCATTCTCCCCGCCTTAGCATCCTCTAGGCCAAGAACGGAAATTAAAATAGGATTGATCGGAACATAAGGAACAATGTTTATTGCTTTAGGTGTCCGTTCAACACTATCGAGATACTCTGGAAAAGACTCCCAGTCCCAGGGCATACCTTCTTTCATAGACGCTAAGGGAATAGCCTCCACTCTAGTCATCGATAACATAGAGCGCTCCCGAGCTTCTGGTGCAACTGGGGCAAAACCGAAGCCACAGTTCCCTATTACAACTGTAGTAATTCCATGCCAAGAAGAGATCGAGCAATAAGGGTCCCAAAATAACTGCGCGTCGTAATGCGTATGCAGATCAACAAAGCCTGGGGCCACAATCATCCCCTCGGCATCTAAAGTTTTTTCAGCGCGGGAGGCATCTATATGCCCTATTTCAGAGACTACGCCATCTTTGATTCCAACATCTGCCTTGTACCGAGGCATGCGAGCCCCGTCGACCACCGTGCCACCTTTTATAACAGTATCAAATTCGCTCATTTTTCTCCCTCCGCAACGTAAACGAATACTCAACTATAACTAGTGGAATACCTATTTGTCTATCATTACATTATAGTGCATCGTAAAGATATGACCTGTTCATCTCGCTAATCACTATAGCTTAATTCAGTAATTTTTCGAAAATGATAACGCAAAAAATTAAGGAGAAAAAAATGAGATTGGAGAAAAAAATCGCTATCGTCACTGGTGGCGCCAACGGTATGGGACGCTCAACAGCAATTAGATTTTTGCAGGAAGGGGCTTATGTCGTTATAGCAGACTACAATGATACGAACGGAACCGACACAATGCGTGAAATTGAGCAGCAAGGTTTCGGTGATTCTGTGCGATTCATTAAAACTGATGTATCTAAAGAAGCTGATATCAAAAAAATGATCGAATGCGCTGCTGACAACTTCGGCGGTCTAGACATCATCTTTAATAATGCAGGAGTAGGTGGTGCTGTTGGCCCAGTCTGGGATTTACAAGTGGACGAGTGGGACTATACTTTTGATGTACTGGTTAAAGGGGTTTTCCTTGGCGTAAAACACGCGTCTAGATTGATGAGACAGCAAGGGAGAGGCGGTGCGATAATAAATACCGCTTCAATAGCAGGGATAAGTGGTGGTTGTGGACCTCTGTCCTACAGTGCGGCAAAAGCCGCTGTAATCAACCTCACTAAAGCAGCGTCTGTGCAACTTGCGCCGGATAGAATTCGAGTTAACGCTATATGTCCTGGTTTTATCCTGACCGGACTCACCCAAGGAATGAACCAATCTGCCGAGGATGTCGCTGCTAATCTTGCGGGCAAGCAACCGTACCCCGACCATGGACGCGGGGAAGATATTGCGGGAACTGCACTATTTTTAGCCACGGAAGATTCGCGATTTGTAAATGGCGAGGCGATTGTGGTGGACGGCGCGCTCACGGCTCTTGGCCCAGATCTATGGCAAAGGTGGGATCTTCCCTATGAGCGAGACATGGATAAAAGCGTGCTAAATAGGGGCACTACCGGCGAGGGCCATGTGAGACGTAAGCTTAATGACTGAGAGATCATTACTGATTGGCTTGATTATCCAAAAATTTCTCTAGACAAGTTCGGATCGCACCAGCAATCAGTGAACGATTTTCGGGGCGCCGCAAGGGCTCCGAAAGTTCAATTTGTACTCCCATTCCTGACCGACCTCGGTTACAAATATTATTATGATGTTTGCCAGGGAATCGATGACCTACTGTTCTTACTTCTACCGCCATCGACCTGATGCTGTCTGCGATAATATGTATTAATACTTTGTCTAAACCGCCCAAGAAAACAATTTCTTCGGCATCATTGCATCCGTGTATCGTAACCACGGTATCGTGTCCCTTCACTGCGTTAATACAGGTCGGCTCATCGAAAATATGACTCGTTATATGCAATGACACATAATTTTCGTCCACAATTTTGTGACTTTCAAAACGATATAAACTGAGATCATCTCCGGCTATCAGCGCAGATATCTCAGAAGTCCCAACCTCAATCACACCCGCGTGAGGCGCAACCACAATCAGTTTATGGCCTCGCCCTACAAATGATATTGAATAATCAGCCCCTTCTTCCTCATTCCTCGCTAGCTCTTGGAAGTTCTTATATATGTCTGACATACCTCGGCTCTATAACCCAAACATCAATCTAACTAGTCTGAACAAATAATTCTATAAGTGCACCAACCGTTTCAGGAGCATCCTCTTGCAAAAAGTGACCCACGCCCGGCAGTGTGACTATAGGTCCCTGCGGCCAAAGATCCTTAAAACAGCCAATAGTAAATTCGCTAGGTAGCGCTCGATCAGCTTCGCCGTGGACGTACATCGCAGCTTTTGGTTATTTTAAATCTATAAAATTTAGGCAAAAAAAAGGAGGCATTTAATTTATGCCTCCTCCGTGATTGGTTGTATCGACAACCTTGATCACACTATTTAGTTATTATCCTCGGTATTAAGAAAGATCTCTTGCCCTCGAATAAACTCAATAATTGTCGATACGCTTGCCATATCACTAGACATTAGATCACCTCCTTTTAAATTTTTTAAAGTCTGAGTATAGAACCTTATTGGGCCGGCTGTACAGCCCCTTTTTAATAAATCTGACCGAAATTTCTAAGCTATCCAACCGCCATCTACCGGCATCGCCACACCGGTCATATAGCTAGATTTATCTGAAAGCAACCACGCAGCGGCTTCGCCGATCTCAGACGGCTGCGCGATTCTTTTCATTGGAACTCGTCCCAACATCTTATCCCTTATTTTATTATTTTCATCACCAGTCAAACGATTGAGCATCGGCGTCTCAATAAATCCTGGGCAAACCGCGTTTACTCGAATTCCTCTGGAGGCATATTCTAGCGCGACGGTCTTTGTCAGACCCACAACCCCATGCTTAGAAGCGTTATAACTTGCAGAACCAGCAAAACCGGTCAGCCCTGCAACCGAAGCAGTACTAACAATATTGCCACCTTTTTCCTGCTCCAGCATTTGTTCTATTTGGCACTTTATACAATTAAAAACACCCGTCAAATTCACACGTAGAACACGTTCCCATTCATCTGCAGGATAATCGAGTATTTTAACAGCAGGCCCCTCAATCCCAGCGTTGTTAAACGCACCATCTATCTTAGTATAGCGAGCAGCAGTATCCTGAACGACTCTTCTCACATCTTGATACTGAGTCACATCAACATGGTGATACTCCGCAATCCCTCCATCTTCTTTGATTAAAGATACTGTCTCCTGACCCTCCTTATCTTGCACATCAGCGATGATTACTCTAGCGCCCTCCCTGCATAAAATCTGTGCGGTGGCTCTGCCTATACCTGTGCTACCACCAGTAACTAAAATCGTTTTCTCATCAAGCAAACCCATAGCTTTTCGCCCCCTAATTAATTGTTTAGCATTTTTACAACTCCAATCTCCCATCACTGAGATGCATTCTCCACATCATCATGGCCAAGTCTACTTGATATCATCCGATACTATCGACTATAAATCTAAAGTAAAAAATACAGAGGCAGTGGCAATGTACATAGCAATGAATCGTTTTCAAGTGATCAGAGGTAAAGAAGATGAATTTGAAACTATCTGGAAGTCCAGAGACAAACATCTTGCAGAAGTATCCGGTTTTAAGGAATTTCATCTTCTAAAGGGTCATCAGGAAGAAAACTATACGCTTTATGCTTCTCATACAGTTTGGAGTACTTACGATAGCTTTGAGGCATGGACTAAATCCGATGCGTTCCGAAAAGCGCATTCTAATGCCGGAAAATATAAATCCGTATACCTTGGGCACCCTAATTTTGAGGGATTTGAAACTGTAGAAGGAACCTGAATAAATCGAACTCTCCATATTATTCACAGCTTATATAAGTAGACAGTCCCTTAGGAGAATTGATATGCCGAACAAAAATTTATTACTAAATCTCGAATCGCTAAAATTCTCGATAATCGCAGTTAATTCATCTCATGTCTAAGTATTACAAAAATACTTTGGTATTGACCGTCATTTGCGGTGGCCTAATCGTCGCGCTTACTTTTGGGCCACGCAACGCGCTGGGCCTCTTTATGGATCCAATTATTTTTTCCTATGGATGGAGTCGTGAAATTTTCGCTTTCTCTATAGCGATACAAAATCTTATTTGGGGCATTGGGCAACCATTTTTTGGCGCGCTCGCGGATAAATTTGGAAGTTTTCGCGTTCTCGCTATAGGCGGTCTGTTATATAGTGCTGGACTATTTTTAATGTCAGTCTCTAGCACACCCACCGCGTTATACGTTAGTGCAGGTTTGATTATTGGACTTGGATTGTCAGGTGCATCAATAAGCGTAGTCATTGCAGCCGTGTCGAGGGAAGCGGGCGAAAAAAATAGATCCGTAGCCATAGGAGTTATCACTGCTGCCGGAAGCTTAGGACAGTTCTTAATAGCGCCGCTTGGACAAGCTTTTATTACATCACACGGATGGCAGACCGCTTTAATCTTATTGGCGGCTATCGTACTCGTCGTGCCTCTACTCGCACTCGGTTTGAAAAGTGACACAGGCCTTAGTGCAATCGAGCACTCCACTACTTTCAGCCACAAAAAGGCGATCCAATATGCTTTCACACACGGCAGTTACATCCTACTGCTTGCCGGCTTCTTTGTTTGCGGCTTCCATGTGGCTTTTATCACGACTCACTTACCTGCTTATCTAACCGATTCAGGTTTAACAGCATCGCGAGCAGCTTGGGCTATAGGTATGATAGGCCTTTTTAATATAATCGGTGCGCTCTCCGCAGGCGTCCTCGGCAGTAGGTACAGCAATAGAAAATTGCTTTGCACGCTGTATGCCACAAGGGCATTCGTCTTACTACTTTTTTTAATACTCCCGAAAAACTCGCTTGTAGTCGCGTTATTCTCTATCAGCATGGGGCTTTTATGGCTTTCCACCGTCCCCCTAACTTCTGGTCTGGTTGCAACCATGTTTGGCACCAACCATATGGGAAGCTTATACGGGTTTGTTTTTCTATCTCACCAAATCGGCGCATTTTTTGGCGTACTGCTTGGTGGTAAAATCTACACCTCAACTGGAAGTTACGACATCGTTTGGATTCTCGCTATCTTATTAGCTGTTCTCTCAGCGTTGCTGCATCTCCCAATCAAGGAGAAACTTATGCCGGTTTTCCTATCTGAGCGGAAGGCCTCATCAAGTTAAATTGCACACCTAATTCAGCATTGAAGAAATAGCCGTAATACCAGCCTTTGCGCATTCTTCATCTTGGTCGCCGGTAGCGCCACTTACTCCCACACCACCAATCTGATACCCGTCATTTGTAATAATAGGCACTCCACCTGGAAAGATCACGAAACCGGGTACTTCCTCTATCCCCAATGGCCTATCACCAGACTTGTAATTTAACTCGCCAAGATCTCGAGTCGTGCGAGGAAGTCCTGCAGACGTATGCCCCTTCAACTTAGCAATTTTTATACTATGTAAAAAAGCTTTGTCTTGTCTCCGAAATAGTTTTAAATTTCCGCCATCATCGTATATCGCGATATTGACTTCTCGCCACCCTTCGCTTTTGGCTTTTTTTTCGCAAACATCCGCGATTTTTTTAGCCATTTCTAGGGTAAGGAAAGGCTTTACTGGCGCTGCAAAGGTAGTCTGGAGCACTAGAAATAGAGTTAACATTATGATTATGCGCACTGCGAAACCTCCGATTGAACGAACAAATTTACTAAATGATTGTACAACCTTACTAGCAATTATTTAAGCAATGCGTTAACACAAAATATGGAGGCATGTGTATACGCGAAAAAAACTTGACCCTTTAACATTGACAATTTTTTTTAAGTTGTTCCTAATAAAAGATAAATAGAAGAGAGCTACCTTATGGACGACATAAGCATATATGGCAAGCAAGGTTTTGGTAACTCATCGGGTTTCGGTCGAGCTCCAGCACTACTGATGGTCGATTTTGTAAACGGTTTCTGTGATCCCAACTGTTTTGGAGGCGGAAATATTTTAGATGCCGTGAGCCAAACACGTGTGCTGTTAAAGCAGGCCAGAAAATATGATTTACCTATAGTTCATACACGAATTGTTTACGAGGAAGATGGCGCAGAGAACGGGGTTTTTTGCCAAAAAGTACCAGGCTTGGAACGTCTAACCGAAACAGCTAGCATCAGCCAAATAGTAGATTCGTTAAAACCCGAGAAAGGTGAACACGTGGTAAGAAAAACACAACCGTCCGCTTTCTTTGGAACAGGCTTGGCAGCATGGCTCATTGGTCAAAACGTTTCTACCGTCATTGTCGCGGGTTGCACAACATCGGGCTGTGTAAGAGCGTCGGTTGTGGATTCAATGAGCTATAATTTTAAAACCATCGTAGTCAGTGATTGTGTTGGTGATAGAGCTTTGGGTCCGCACGAAGCAAACCTGTTCGATATGGGTCAAAAGTATGCAGACATTCATACCTGCGTGGAAACAATTGACGCTATAAAAAAATTGAGCAGCAATGCTTAAGGCTACAAACTTGGAACAATCACCCCTAACATTCCACTATCCGAACCAACGTTAGCGGTGAAAAAATCTAAGAATTTACGGATCTTAGCCGCTATGTGTTCGCGGGACGCATAAAGTGCGTAAAGGGGCTCGACCTTCGGCTTTATATTGTCGAAACTAATTTCTACCAACTCCTCAGACAAAAGCTCTCCCACCACGGCATACGTCGGGACGTAAGCGATCCCCAACCCTTTAATAGTGGCTTCAACAATCGCACCAGTATTGTAAGAAAAAAAGTTGCCGCCAACTGTTTGCGCAACAACCATTTGCTTATCATCTAAAAAACTCCAAGAATCACTCTCACGCTGCATTGACCCATCAACCACGCAATTATGCTGGGACAACTCCGCCAGATTTTTAGGACATCCTGCTTGCTCTAAATAAGTAGGAGCAGCACAAACTGCGAATGGAGCGGTCCCGACTTGTTTGCCCACCAGGGAACTATCACGAAGTTGTCCTAGCCGGAAGATCACATCTAGCCTAGACGCTACTACGTTAGGCTCGTCATCTTGAAACCCTAATTCTATCCGTAACTCAGGATTCGCATGAACAAAGTCGGAGATAATCGGCGTTAATACAGTACGACCGAATGATGGCGGGCTACTTACACGAAGAACTCCCCTAGGACCTGCGGATAAAGCACTTACGCTCCCCTCAATATCCTCTACTTTTTGAAGGATCCTAATTGCTTCATCGACATATAACTCACCTGCATCTGTTAAAGAAACACCGCGCGTGGTCCTGTGCAATAGACGCGCACCGAGGATATCCTCTAATTGCTTAACCTGCTTTGACATCATCCCTGGAGTGACACCAAATTCCCTGGCCGCAAAAGAAAACGATCCTAGCTTTGCGACGGTAACTAGTGTCCGCATATAACCGAGTTTATCCATGTAAATTTCCTGCAGCTGAAATCAAAGTGCCATCCTTGCTTGCGTTTTAATAAACAAGCTAACACTCAAAGTTAAAAAATATAAGACAAAAAAATTCAAACTTGAATATAAATTCATAAGGCTATTATTATGAAAGCATCATTTTCAGCAAAGAACATAGTCTTCTGACAGTTTGAGCCTGTAAATCATTACCTCACGCCCATTATCCACCCTTCAAGCATCACTTGTCTTCGCTCAGGTAAAGTTAGAGGAGGATTTAAGCAATCCTGAAGCCCTCCTCGACGGTCCATCTCTTGCAACCATCGAGAAACAGCATAAGCATCCTGTTCGTCACTAGTTCTCCCACCTCTCGGATATCTTCGCCGAAATAAGGATGGATAAACCTCCCCAACTATGCTTTTTCCACTTGGAACCGAAAAACCGTCAAACGGCCAAAAATGTGTAATCGATTTGATCTCTTTGTCGTTTCGTAACTCAGCCAGCCAGGGTAATCCCGCGAAAGTCGACTTAGCAACAGACCCTTGAACATCAAACTGAAAGACACTCTTAGCGCCCGTAGTCCATTTTTCACAAAGCCGTAAATCACGAGGGTCACCAGTTTCTCTTCCCTCATTGCGAATAAAATCCACATACATATGATCCTTATTGGTGGGCCATTCGGTGGAAAAATACTTCAGGAAGGTGTCCCAATCTGGAAGAGTATTATCTAAAAAATAAGACTCAGGAAAAGAGAATCCATGATCTAATCCAATTATGACTTGCTCACCCGATAATAGAACTTCTGTCATATATTTGGCGACCTCTTTTCTAGACCAATTACGCGCCTTAAAATCATAGGGCAAGACTCTAGAGGGTTGAGAGTCGCTAACACACTCATACACCTGAATACCTGGTAATCTCGAAACAGGTGCTCGAGCGCCAGAATAATCAATTCCTACATACCTAGAAAACGTATTCATAACTTTGCCGATGATATCAGTAATTATTCTTATGTGTGATTTCGATTTAACTTGCTCCCTTAAGCTCAAGCACAGCCTCGAGAAGAGAACTTACTTCATGATCCTCTGTCCCCATCTCAAGTAAGCTCTTGTGTAAACTGGAAAGATATTGCAAGTTAGTCCCGCTCGGTCCCTCGGCTTTTAATACTTGGTTCGCTATGTCCCGACTGATTTCAAAAAATGGAGAATAACTCGGATTTTCAGGCCCAGCAATATATGTTAATGCGGTCGTAAAACCTATATTTTCAAAAGCAATTTGAACCAAATGACGCTTGTAACCATTTTTCTCTCGATAATCCAAGTTATTTTTGACCTCTTCCCAATCCTGATTAGCGATACCGAAGGCCACTCCAACGCATTGCGATGACTCATCTCTCACCAAAGTCACGACTCGGCCAGGGCTCGCGAAGGTTCCCCTATGATCGGATGATAATTGCCAGAATCTGCGACTCCACCCGAACAATGACGCTTTTCTTCTCTCGATATACGGTATGGCCGGACGCCATATTAGCGATCCATAACTAAAGATCCATTTCATATGACCCTCGAAGATATTAATTTGATTAAATCGAGTAAAAATACTTATAAAATGACAAGAACCCAGACAAATCTGCTAGATAATTTATTTGATCGAACAACCAAATTAAACTTATAAATGTTTGTATTTTATAACAAATTAAGTATATATTAATTTTTTTACCTTGCGCAAGAGTAGGCATGATTACTGGAAAGCTTACAGACACTGTTATATCCCAACTTGTGGAACGAAGCAAAATTTACAAAGCGTACGATGGTGACGGTATGTCACTAGTGGTTCTCCCTAATGGAAAAAAATGGTGGCGATTTGATTTTAAACACCACAAAAAGCGAAATTCTATTTCACTTGGAGTCTACCCTGACATCACACTCTCAATTGCGAGAGAAAAGAGAGTAGCATGTTTGAAAGCATTGGCAGCGGGGGTTCATCCCACAATAGGCAGGGACAATATCCTGCACAATTTTGGTGAAAATCCAAGTTTTCAAAATCTAGCTGAGTCTTGGTTCAGTAGCTGGAAAAAAAATAAAACTGAAGCTCATATGCTAAAAATCCGAAATCGCTTGAGTGATGATATCTTGCCGTGGTTAGGGAACCAGATTGCAAAAGATATCAAGGAGAAGACTCTACTTGACGTCATCAAAGACATAGAAATATCAAACTCAATAGACAAAGCGCATCGAGTTAGGCAAACACTAAATCAGATATTTAAGTATGGAGTAGGTTTAGGGATGCTTGATATGGACCCTAGCAAGCATCTGCGACACAAACAACTTTCATTAGTCAATGCTAGGTACCCGCGTATCACGAGTCGTAACCACCTCAAGCAAATTATGATAGAAATAATGAGCTATAAAGGGCATAGAAATTGTAAATTAGCGCTACAATTCGCACCACTAGTTTTTGTGAAGCCTGCCGCGTTACTAAACGGTAAATGGAATGAAATAAGTTGGAACGAGAAATTGTGGCTGATCCCAGCCAATATAAATACTAAGCAATCTCTGCATGCTGTGCCATTATGCGATAAGGCGCTAGAAATTCTCACTAAATTGAATCCTCAACACCTCAAAAAAGACTATATTTTTCATAGTCATAGCGGTGCTAATATACCGCTAAGTGCTAACACGCTAAATCATGCATTAGCTAAGATAACATCAAACGGATTAGAAAGAATTACGGTAACAGGTTTTCGAAACGTGGCAGAAACATATCTGAAAGAGATGGGGTGGGACGATCGAACGATCGGGTCACAACTTGGTAAATCATTTGGTGGTTATACTCACCAAAGACAAAACTGGAAACTGAACCTGAACGAGCGTAGGAGCATGATGACTGTATGGGCCAACTACTTAGAATCATTGACATCCGCTGCGAACCAAATATCTATGTACGCAGCTGTGCGTCCAAAAAAACAAAACTCCAGACGGACTTGACCGGATGAGTAAACTATCAATCACATGTTTGAGCCTATTATTGTTGGTCTTGATTTTACCTGTGACTAACGCGATAGCTTGTGAACAAGACGAGGACTGTGGCGTCGGGGTTTGTATAAAAAGAGAAAAACGAGCTCAGGGAATATGCTACGGTTTAGAGCCAAATCAAAAACAAAAAAACAAGCTGAAATCGCCTCGTGAAAAAGCGATAGGGTTAATGGGCGACCCTAACAAAATGCTGAAGGAGCACTTTCCCGGGAAAAAAATAGGAAAAATTTGCATCGTCAGCACCGACTGTGATGACGGACAAGATTGCGTTCACGCGGGGTTTGAAGGTCGGTGCATGGAACTCTAGTTATCAGTGATGCATTTTCATAAACACTTTTTGACCAAAAATAAACCCGTAGTCTTCAGGGAAACTACTACTTCTAAGTTCTGATTAAGTCCCTCAATTAAAGAGCAGACAATACCTCGATCTGGCTTAGAGACAGATAAGCGAGTTGAAATTATTGAGACGCGTAAACGCAACGTATCATCTGGTCTTACAGGTATTAGCCAACGTACTTCCTCAACTCCTGGAGAACCCAAGCTAGCAGCTGGAGCAATGAAATGCTCCGTCATCATTCTCATAATCATTGAGCACGTGTGCCACCCACTGGCTATTAAACCACCAAAAGCATGCTTTTTAGCAGCCTCTTTATCTAAGTGGAACGGCTGAGGGTCGTAGTTAGTAGCAAAATCTACAATCTCATCTTCGCTAACACGGTACGAACCAAACTCGTAACAAGCACCCGGAAGATAATCCTCAAAAGATTCAAATAACACGATACACCACAGTACTCGAGAGAGTGACTACCTTTCGGCTATCTCAATGTAATCTCTCGCTGAGTAACCGGTATACAGTTGCCTAGGACGACCTATCCTTTGACTTGGATCTTCTATCATTTCATTCCATTGCGCCGCCCAACCAACTGTCCTAGCTAAGGCAAACAAAACTGTAAACATCGAAGTGGGAAAGCCCATAGCTTTCAAGGTGATACCAGAATAAAAATCTATATTAGGATACAGTTTCTTCTCTACAAAATATTCATCAGAAAGGGCGATTCTCTCAAGCTCCATCGCTACATCTAAAAGTGGGTCATCCTTAATGCCAAGCTCTGCTAAAACCTCGTGACAGGTTTCTTGCATGACTGTTGCCCTCGGATCGTAGTTCTTGTAAACACGATGACCGAAGCCCATAAGCCTAAATGGATCGTTTTTATCCTTAGCTTTATTTATATAGTCCGGAATACGATCAACGCTACCAATTTCAGAAAGCATCTTCAGAGCCGCCTCGTTGGCTCCGCCATGTGCAGGTCCCCAAAGACATGCAATCCCTGCAGCAATACAAGCGTAGGGGTTGGCACCAGAAGAGCTGGCCAATCTCACTGTAGAAGTAGAGGCATTCTGCTCGTGATCAGCGTGTAGAATAAAAATTCGCTCCATCGCTCTCACAAGGGTTGAACTTATCGGAGCACTATCTGTAGGCTTCTGAAAACACATGTTCAGAAAATTCTCGGCATACCCTAACCTTTTTTCAGGCTCTACGAAATTTTCACCAACTGAGTGTCTAAAAGCCATCGCGGCAATAGTCGGTATTTTTGCGATCAATCGTTGGCTCGCTTCCAGTCTATGCGACGCGTTGTTGATATCCGTAGCCTCATGATAATAAGCTGATAATCCTCCGACAACACCGCAAAGCATAGCCATGGGATGCGCATCCTCACCAAATCCGGAAAAGAAATTATACAGTTGCGAAGGAACATTAGCTTCATCAGCGATCGAAGTTACGAACTCGTTGTAGTCATTTTTGTTAGGTAATTCACCTTTCAACAAGAGGTAGGATGTTTCCAAGAAGCTACTTTTCTCGGCAAGTTCGCCAATAGGATAACCTCGGTAAAGAAGTATCCCTTCATCCCCATCAATATAGGTTATTTTTGACTCACAACTGGCCGTAGAAGTAAAACCGGGATCGTAAGTAAAGCGTCCAGTTTGGGCATAGAGTTTAGAGATATCTACTACACTCGGTCCTATAGTCCCGTCGAAAATGGGAAATTCTTGGTTAGACTCTCCCAATTGAAGATTGGCCGTATTAGCCGTTTCTGTGATTTTTTCTTCGCTCATACAGCATGCCTCAAAGTCTCGCTCGCAAAAACAGTTCGTTTTTATAACGTACTGCAGCAATTTTTCCATCGAAAAAGGGGTAGTTCTGTTATAGAGGAAACCAATCATTTCCCAATGCATGAATTGATTGGGCCTCCCCTTTTGGTTGGATTATAAAATATATACGTATCTAATTCATTAGATCGTTGAGAAAAAGGAGTGATTTTATTGAAAACATAGGGAAATAAATCATATAAAACAGTAATTTATGCTTTTTACTAGTTATCAAAATTGGGGCGGATCTACCTAATATCCCTAACCTGACGAGCTCTAATCCGATATCCCAAGCGTGGGAAATGGACAAAAACGTCCCCCAGATCGGTGGCTGCGTTACGCACAGTTAATCTGCTCTCATCCGCGTAGTGTAACCACCCGTAGGTAGAGGAATCTTCGCCAAAAGGGGATACCTCTGCCATTTCTCCTAGTTTTATTTCCTCGCTGATATCATAATTCGGAGAGCTAAGTAGCTCCTCCGGCGAAGATACACGCGCCAGATCTAGAGCTGCCTCTTTGGTCGTCGTGCTATTGTTGCCCCAACCAATTTGACTAATCCTAGCCGTCCATTGCAGCAATTTTGGCATATCATCTAAAAGCGACAGATCTCCGACGATTTTTTCGATAAACCACGGACATTGGTAGACGGCTAAATCGGCAAGACTCAACGAGTCAGATAAAATGTAATTTTGGCCACCCGACAATAGCCCTTCGATCCAATGTAACTGCGCCTTTACCTGAGGAAAATAAGTCTTAGCTGACCGACGCACTCTTTCTAACGACGGCGGCATCTTACCATGCAATTTAGCTCTATCTAAGTGAAATGCAAGAGGAAACTTATTCGCATGCAAACCTGTCACGTATAAGGCAAGCGGCCGCATAAGACTATTTTCCGCCCAATAAATAATTGTTTCACACTGTGCCCTTGTTCTGGCTGTACAGGCGCCAGGATAAATAGTTGGATTAGGAAATAAGCTCTCCAATACTTCCGCTATTAACCTCGTATCGCAATAAACATCAGCTCCTATCTGGAGGACTGGAGCACGCCTGTAACCACCGGTGAGATGAGTAAAATCAGGCTTGGGGCCATGCGATGGTACCTCCACTGACTCCCAAGAAATACCTTTGTACCCTAAAAGCAGCCTGATCTTCTCTGAGTAGTTAGAAAAATCATAATTATGCAATATCACGTAAACACCCCATCCTAGCAAAGGTCAATGCTAGGTGTTCACCGAATCAAAAAAGGCAAAAAGCAGCTCATTGTAGCTCTCATAAGCTTCAATATTGCTCACATGAGCCGTTGAGAGCTCCTCGTATCGAGAGCCGGAGATTAGCGTCTTCATTTTGCGCATTTCGACCGGAGGGGTACCAACGTCATACCTCCCCCCAATCAATAAAGTAGGCACGTTAATAGAGGACAAATCCGACAAATAGTTCAGGCGCTCTAACGCACCACAACAAGCAATATAACCAGAAATTTCCGTGGCACTAATCATATTTCGAATCCTGTCAACATCGGCTTCATTATTATCGATAAAGTCTTTCGTAAACCACCTCTCCATCGTAGCGTTCAATATTGGGGCTAATCCTCCCGAAACAACCGTCGTTACTCGATCCTTCCATACTTGCCGAGCCTGGTCAGAAAACGTCGCGACACAATTACTCGCAGTAAGACTTTTGAATCGAGCTCCGTGCAAAATACCCAGTCCTAAAGCTGTCATTCCACCCATCGATAATCCCACAAAATTCGCCTGGTTGACTTCTAATGCGTTCATCAAGTGAATTACATCATTCGATAGATCGTCAAAATTAAAGGGATTAGTCGGTACAGTAGTTCTTCCATGGCCTCTTTGATCGTAACGTATTATATGAAACCGACTTTTTAGCGCCTCAACTTGCCTGTCCCACATACGAAGATTTGCGCCCAATGAATTCGAAAAAATAACTGTCGGACCACTTTTATCGCCTTCCTCTTCGTAGTAAAAATCAATTCCATCTCTCTTAAAAACTGGCATCGTCTTTTATCCTTTTTATGATCAAATTTTTTTCTAGCCTCAATTCCGTTCAAGCGAAAATAGTTAAAGCCATCGCATGAGGTATAAAGTAGCATTGGCGATAGAGAAAACGTATCTTTTTACCATAGAAGTCACAAAAAAATATGAAAAATAAGAAGATCCATACCGATATCAATATTTACCTCGTAAGACACGGAGAGGCAGCTAATAGCTGGGCGGAAGCATTAGATTCGCCATTAAGCGAATTAGGAAATCAGCAAGCAAAAGCAGTCTCTGGATGCTTCGGAGAGACTCCGCTTTCGATCGTATCGAGTCCTATGGTGAGAGCTAAACAAACCGCAGCGCCATTGTCTCAAATCTGGAATGTAAGTGTAAAAATTGACGATTGCTTTGTAGAAATACCCTCCGACTCAGAGGAGAGAGATCGTAAAAAATGGCTGCAGCAAATCTTTAAACAGAAATGGAATATGGTGAATAGTCAGATATGGGACTGGCGAGAGAAAGCCTTCGAAGCCTTATTGTGTAAAAAATGCGACACAATTATCTTCACTCATTTCATGCTTATAAATGCCATAATAAGTAAAATCGAAAAGACCGAACAACTCGTATTTTTTTCGCCCGACAACGCTTCTATCACCCATTTAAAAGTTACCAACAAGCGCACTATACGAATAGTTAAGCTAGGACAAGAAAAGAAAACAGTCGTGAATTAAACTAGGGAGCAACCCAACAGATCTTGAGTTAACGTAACCTAAGTTAAAATGTAAACTAGATTGAAAACTAAACGCTATAAGCGATAAAGAATTAAATAAGTATTCGTACCGTCGGAGGTTTTGTCAGAATGCAGGTTGGAGTCGCGCTAAGAAATATGGGATTGGGGGCTACGTCAGAGATACTAGCAGGCGCCGCAAAATTTGCTGATAATTCAGGCTTAGATCACCTATGGGTCCTAGACCATATAGCGATCCCTCCAGATGATTCTGAAGGATCTGAAGGTCGTTATATTGACCCACTCACTACATTAGCGTTCATCAGTGGCATCACCAAAAGAATTCAAATTGGTACATCCGTGTTGGTACTACCCTACAGAGAAAAATTTATCACCGCAAAGTTAATTGCATCAATCCAAGAACTGAGTAATGAGCGGCTACTGCTTGGTGTTGGACCTGGTTGGATGGAACCAGAATTTAGGGTCGTAGGTAAAAATATAAAAAATCGCGGGACTGACACAGATTTAACTATAGATTTTATAAATAAATGTTTTGACAATCATGTAATGATCGAAAATGAACAAGATTTTATCTTCAGTCCGAGGCCTAAAAAGCCTCCTATTCTCATAGGAGGAAATTCAACCAAGGCGCTACAAAGAGTTTTAAAGCGGGGAGATGGTTGGATGCCAATGATCAAAGATGATGAGACTCTTATAGGTACTTGTGCCAAACTGATAGAAAATATGGTGTCCAGCCGACAAATTACACCGACGATTATCCCACTTAGACAGTTAAACTTGGTTGACCTTGATAAATCCGTAGATACCATTTTAAAACTTAAAGAGGCAGGCTGCGTAGGTGTGGAACATTTCCAAGCCTACAATACGCTAGACGAATTTAAATACATTGCAGATCGATTACTAGAAATAAAAAATAAGGTGTAGACAAATTAAAAACTTCTTTCAAAGAAATAAAAAATCTATTTGTTATGGGAAATAGAGGAAGCATTGCCGTAATCGGGGGTTCGATGGCAGGTCTGTTCGCTGCTATTTCACTAAGATCTCTTAACTTTGATGTAAATATATTTGAGCGATCTGCCGGCGACCTGACAAATGGAGGTGCAGGTATCGCCACACACAGTGAGTTGTATGACGCGTTAGAAAGCGCGGGCGTTAAACTCAGAGCGGAAATGGGTATTCATTCGAATGGTCGCATTATGCTCGATAATGAAGGCAAAATAATGCACCGAGTAGCGATGAAGCAAATCATGACTTCTTGGGGACTTATCTATAGATTTCTTCGAAAACAAATACCGAAAGAAAATTACCACAGCGAACATTGTCTTCAAAACCTATCTTTTTCCGAAAAATCAGTAACAGCTGTTTTTACTAATGGGGATGATGTTACTACTGATTGGCTTATTGGTGCAGATGGGGCACGATCTCAGGTGCGAAATATCGTCGCACCCACAATCAAGCCTATTTATGCTGGATATTTAGGATGGCGCGGCTTAATAGATGAAAACCTGATCCCCAAAGAAGTAATTGACCAACTTTCACTCCAAATGGCTTTTGGTATGGCTCCGGGAGGACATTGGCTCGGATATCTTGTCGCTGGGCCAGATGACGCTCTGAATGAGGGAAATCGTTGGTATAACTGGGGTTGGTATCGAACAGCCGACGAAGATTCCCTGCAGGATCATCTTACCGACGTCAATGGCGAATGCCACCATACTGGTATTCCTGCTCACCTCATCAGAAAAAACATAATCAATGCCATGAGAAAAGAGGCCAAAAAATTCCTAGCACCTCAGATTGAAAAAGTTATTGATTCCACCACGACTCCCTTCCTGCAACCGATGTATGACTTCTCCTCAAAACAGCTTGTATTCAACCGCACTATCCTAATTGGAGACGCTGCATTCACCGCTAGACCTCATGTAGGAATGGGCGTGTCTAAAGCTGCATTCGATGCCTCATCTCTAGCCCAAGCGTTATCTCAAAATAATCCAGCCTCACTTAAAGAATGGGAGAGTTCGAGACTGAAATTTGGCAGGGCCGCAGTCCAATGGGGTCGAGATTTAGGAAGCTACCTTGGACCAAAAGCCACAGATCCAAAATCCAAAAAAAAAGCAGAGTACTATATGAGACCCGAAACTTTACTCAGCGTAACCGCAGCTAGTGAGCCACAGCAGTACCTGCGAATGGACACTTAAAGATAGTGGAATTGATGGATTTTTTCGCCGAGAATCAACTATTAACTTCAGAGTAGGTAATACGATATTGAATTACAAAAATCCTTGAAAATCGAATCTATGGAATGAGGTGTTAGATAGCGCACACTGGTGGCCGTTTATCGATCCAAGGTAATTCTTGCTCTAATCTGGCCGCCAACCGCAGAAGAAGATCTTCTCTCCCCATTTTCGCTGTGAAATGTAACCCGACAGGTAGATTTTCGTCCGTCCAATACAATGGTAGAGAGATCGCCGGCTGACCGCTTGCATTTGCTAAATAGGTGTAAGGAGAAAATTCCGCCATACGTCGACGCAGTTCAAAAGGGTCGCCATTGTAGACTAGCGTACCTAATTCAACCGGTGGTTTTCCCAAGGTCGTGGTCAACCATATATCGTAATCTTCATAAAATTCGCTTAATTCGCGCACCTGCGACTGAATATCCTGCATAGCCAACAAGTAATCAGCAGCAGTGAGGCTCAACCCACGCTCGCCGAAAGCCCACACGAATTCCTCAAAATACTCAGGAGATAACTCGCGACCTAATCGACGACTCCAATCGCGCAGTGCCCACGAGACACCGCACGCAAGTACTGTTGTATAATTCGTCCAAAGTTTCATGGCATCAAATGAAGGGGCTACTTCCTCGACCATATGTCCCATCGAATCACACATTCTAGCAGTATCCAATATTGCCTGAACACACTCGCTACTTAGCGGATCTCCAAGAGGTGTCTGAGTGGAAAAACCGATACGAAGCTTGCCAGGTTCTCTTTCAATCTCTTTACGGTAAGAATCTCCATTCGGAGGTGCAATATAAGGCTCACCAATATGAGGCCCTGAAATCACATCCAATAATGCTGCAGTATCTCTAACAGTACGTGTCAAACCATTCTCGACAAAAAATCCACCTAGGAAATCACCATAGTGTGGCGCTAAGGTCGAACGTCCTCGAGAGGGTTTGAGACCAACCAGTCCGCAGGCGGATGCTGGTATGCGTATTGATCCCCCAACATCGTTGCCATGCGCCATGGGTACCACACGAGAGGCAACCGCCGCGCCAGCGCCACCACTGGATCCTCCGGGAGTTCGTTTAAGATCCCAAGGGTTACGTGTTGCCCCAAATTTTTTGGGTTCTGTGGTGACGCCAATCGCTAATTCTGGCAAATTAGTTTTTCCAATTGTTATCAAACCAGCGGCATTGAAACGCTTATAAATCTCTGAATCTACCGAAGGAACATAGTCCTCTAGAAAATTACTACCCTCATAGAATGGGACACCAGCCACTTCCGCTGCAAAATCTTTCATTAAAAATGGTACCCCACTAAAAAAACTTTCTTTCACTGGAGCACGCGATAAATGCAATGCAGCATCAAACATCTCTGTTATCACAGCATTAAGCTTCTCATTGACCTGCTCGCAGCGCCAAATAGCATCTTCAACCAATTCCGACGACGACACCTCTCGCTTCCTTATCAAATCAGCCATTGCTGTAGCATCAATATCGCCAATACTTAAATTTGCAGGCATAAATCAAAACCCTTAGTAAAAATTTAAAAATCATTCTACTCATAGCTTATTTTGTAACAAAAATATATGCTATCGATTCATTATGTAAAAAGTAATTTCTTTAGCTTCTTCTTCTCTTCGAAACAACATTTAAAGCTCAATCACTTGCTCGACAAACACCGTATCAGCCGAATATTTCTGTTAGCCCTGCCAATCATTGGCGCAATGGTTTCGCAAAATATTTTAAACTTGGTCGATACCGCGATGGTGAGCCGACTAGATAATAGTAATGCAGCTCTAGCTGCGATAGGCCTCGGTGGTTTTGTGCTATTTTTTTGGCAGGCACTGCTCCTGGGATTCTCCACAGGAGTGCAAGCCTCGGCGTCTAGAGCAAAGGGTCAAGGGAACCTTCAGACATTAGCGTACACACTGAATGCGGCAATCCTAATTATCTTGATAGCGAGCCCTTTTCTAACTTTGGGTCTCACCTTCGTGACACCATATCTATTCCCGATCTTAAATTCCGATGTAACAGTCACGGAGCTTGGCGTTCCATACTTACAAATAAGATCAATCGGAATAATATTTACCGCGATGAATTTCGCATTTCGTGGATACTGGAATGCTATAGATATGACTTGGCTATATATGAAAACTATCGTCTCCATGCATCTTCTTAATATCCTACTGAACTATATACTTATATTCGGCAATTTTGGAGCGCCAAAGCTAGGTGTTGAGGGTGCAGCCATAGCCTCTGTAATAGCCTTATCTTTTGGAACCCTAAGCTATTTTGTTTTGGGTATGCGGCATGCTAGGAAGCAAGGCTTCCTCCAAGCTCTACCATCCATAGGGAGTAATATAAAACTAATAAAACTCTCTCTACCAAATGGCGTACAACAACTGTTTTTTGCGGCAGGGTTTATCGTAATGTTTTGGATTATTGGGCTAATTGGAGTCGCTGAAGTCGCTGCCGGTAATATCTTAATCAATCTTTGGCTCATAGTTTTACTACCAGGAATGGGGATGGGGTTGGCTGCAGCAACCCTAGTTGGCCAAGCGCTAGGAGCAAAAAATGTTGACGATGCTTCAGAGTGGGGTTGGGATGTAGTCAAACTCGCGTTTATCACAATGGTATTGATAGGTGCGCCAATGGTAATTGCCCCAGAATCTATTTTATCTGTAATTTTTTCGCTAGAACCCGAGACCTTGAAGCTAGCTGTCTGGCCAGTCCGACTAATCGGGCTATGCACCATCTATGAGGCGATAGGTGTGGTACTACAAGCCGCTTTATTAGGAGCTGGAGACACGCGACGCGTTATGCGCGTCGTTGTTTTGGGGCAGTGGCTAATATTCCTACCTGCTGCATACTTTGCCGGACCGGTCGCAGGCTATGGCCTTGGCGCAATATGGCTCATACAATTTGTTTATCGAATATTCCAAACAGGTATTTTTATTTCCTATTGGACCAGACGAAAATGGGCAAAAATAATTATCTAATACGCTGTATGTTAATAAAAATTAGGTTAGCCTAGCAGCATGATTGATTTGTACTATTGGCCTACTCCAAATGGATGGAAAATTTCCATAATGCTGGAGGAGTGTAATCTTGACTATCGAGTGATTCCAGTCGATATCGGCAAAGGCGAACAATTTCGCCCCAGTTTTTTGGAAATCAGTCCTAATAATAGGATGCCCGTAATTGTTGATCACTTAGATCAAGAGCCCGCAATTTCTGTATTCGAATCAGGAGCAATTCTAATCTATCTCGCCGAAAAAACTGGCAAGTTTTTACCTAATGAAATGAGAGCAAGAGTTGAAGTTCTCGAGTGGGTGAGCTGGCAAATAGCTAACTTAGGACCAATGGCGGGACAGATGAGCCATTTCACCAATTATGCGCCGAAAAATCTTAATAACGATTATGCTCTCGATCGCTACGCGAAAGAATATAATCGTTGTCTCGGGGTTCTTAATAACCGGCTAGCAGAACGAGAATTTATTTGCGGAGAATATTCCATAGCTGACATTGCGACCTGGCCCTGGTTACTGCCCTATAAAGCTTTTGGTGAATCTCTTGATGAGTTTACGCATCTACAACGTTGGCACAAAAATATAAAGAAAAGAGCTGGTGCATCCAAAGGAGTTAACATCAGAAAAGATCTAAGGAGAACAAGTCCTCCGAGTGCGCAGGAGCGTGAAGTTCTTTTTGGACAGAGCTCGCATTCTCTCAAAAGATAATTTTTTCAGGGAATTTGATCTTATTATTTTAGACGTAATTTTGTGACGAACATTTCCACACTAAATTCCTGAAAAAAATGTCGAATATCTTCTTGGATCATAATTAGTGCGGGTATTAAAAGTAACACCACAAAAGTAGTTAGCGCGAGTCCAAAAACTAAAGTTAATGCCATCGGTATCAAAAACTGAGCTTGCAGACTAGTCTCAAAAAGAAGAGGGAGTAATCCTCCTATAGTAGTCGCGGAAGTAAGGATAACAGCCCGCAGACGATCACAACTGCCGTTTACTATCGCATCAAACTTAGCTTCATTAGCCATACGGCTATCAATTGTACGTACCAGAACAATAGAATCGTTAATCACAATACCGGATAACCCTAGGATCGCGAATATACTTAAAATAGTTAAATCAAAACCCCAAACTGCATGACCTAAAACTGCACCGACAAAGCCAACTGGGATCACTGCCATAATCACTAATGGACGTATGTAGCTGGAGAATACCCATGCCAGAATGATATAGATGAATGTCAAACCCAACACTGTTCCGACTAACATGTCAGATGTTGTCTCGCGCTCATCCTCAGCTCTTCCGGCAAATGCGTGCGTCAGTCCATAGCGCTCACAGATCTCCAAAAGTCCACCATCTATTAACGCTTGCCTGAGATACTGAGGCCTAGTGACATCCATATTGACCTCGGCACGAATTGCAACTTCCCGCTGACCACTTTCGCGCCGTATAGTTGAGAAACCTTGCTTAGTTTTGAAGTCTGCAATACTGGTTAGTGGGACATCTGAGCCATCGGGACCCGTCACATAGACTTGATTTAATAACCCTCTTTGTACTAACGAACGTTCATACTGAACCCGCACCAAGACCTCTTCATCACCGCGTGGAAAACGCTTCGCAATGGAACCATCTATAGCATTACGCACCTGTCGCGCCAACATCGTCGTAGTAAATCCTAATGCCCTGCCTCGTGAATTCAGTGTTAAATGAATTTCTGGCTTACCAAAAGGAAGATTATCTTCAATATCACTAACTCCAGTATAGCTGCCCATCAATAGGGCAATTTCTCCAGCAGCCGCTTTTAAGGATTCAGGGCTCCCACCTCTTAGTCGAAGATCCATATCACCGCCAGGCGGCCCCGCTCGCGCCGACTCAAAAGTCAGCGACTCGATTAAGTTTGATCTTTTTATATTGTCTCTCCACAAGGAGATCACCTCAGCAGCCTTTATTTCTCGGTCTTCGGAAGATACTAATTCTACTGTGACACCACCTAGCGTATCCCTCGAGTTTTCAGATAGTCGAGTCGTTCCAACATTTGTCCCAGTCTTTCCAATGGCCATGATAATGACCCTCTTTGGGTCATCGGAGACCTTTGCTATGGCGCTATATAGTGCAGCTTCAAGGGCTAAAACTGTGTCTCTAGTATCATTTCTGGAAGTACCGGCTCGCATTTCAACATTTGCATATATGGTATTGGGCTCTGGCGAGGGGAAAAATTCATATCCTACTCTGCCGCCGATAACCGCAGACACGGAAATGACGAATAAACTAATGGCAAAAGCTGCAGTCCCGTATCTATTTTTAACGGAAAAGCAGGCGAAATTCTTAAATAAACCTGACCTAAATCTCTCGAACCGAGGGTCAAAATTTTGTCTGAATCTTGCGGAAAAGCCTGTTAGAGCTTGGTTATTGAGAGCATGACCTAAATGGGCCGGTAAGACGAGAAAACATTCGATCAAACTGGCTATTAGTACCGCCACCACTACAAAAGGAATCGCCGATATTATTTGACCCATAATACCAGATATCATAAATAGAGGTAAAAATGCAGCCACAGTGGTCAAAGTTGAAGAGCAGACAGGCGCGGCCATCCGCGTAGCACCCAATACAGCTGCCTCTATAGGCGCATAACCCTGCCTAGACTGGTACTCGGCGTGTTCACCAACAACTATGGCGTCATCAACAACGATACCAATTGCCATAATCATACCAAACAGACTAATCATATTGATGGTCTGAC
The DNA here is from genome assembly GCA_938075585.1 of uncultured Gammaproteobacteria bacterium. Taxonomy (GTDB): domain Bacteria; phylum Pseudomonadota; class Gammaproteobacteria; genus UBA4457. The sequence goes on from CALJHG010000020.1 coordinate 44,022, forward strand.
CACTCGCCCACATAATTGCTACGGTAGCCAAAAGTGATGCAGGTATTCCAATCGCCACCCACAGCGCGACACGCGCACTCAAAAATAAAAAAAGTACAGCAAGGACGAGTAAAAGGCCGGTCACTCCATTAGTCACTAAAAGTCCGATTCTTTCTCTTATTGATTTCGCTTGTACGTCGTACTCCTCCAATAGAAGTTGAGGAGGTAATTTTTTATTGATCTCTTCGCCATAAGACCTTGCTATCTCTGAAGAAACGAGCGCGTCAGTATTGACAGCACGTTTAATCTCTAACTCTATCGCGTGGTGACCTTTCCTAATTACTCGCCGAGCACCCTCTTTATAGGACTCGCTGACATTAGCTATGTCCTTTAACAGTAACCTTCTTCCGTCCGGTAGTGCCTTTATCTCAATGTCAGCTAATTCTCTTGCTTCTGTTCGGAGACCCAAACTACGTACCTGGCTTCCACCACCCCCTAGTTCACCTGCGGGCATGTCTAATGACGTCTGGGCTACAACGTTAGAGATATCTATTAATTTTAGATTGAATTTTTGCAGTGCCTCAGGGCGAACTTCGATCCAAATTTCGTCCTCTCTTGCGCCATATAGATCAACTTTATCAATCCCTCTGTCTAATAGTTCATCTCGGATCTTAGTCGCATATTCCTTGAGGCCTTGCTCTGGATATTTACCAGACAACACCCAACGCGAAACTGTTTCATATCGTACAAGTCTTTTGACAATTGGTTTCTCAGCCTCTTCAGGTAATGTCGTAACTTGCGCTATCGTGGACTCGATATCAGACAAAGCCTCCTGCATGTTATGCCCTGGTTGGAATTCAACAATAATAGAGGCTGTACCTTCATAGGAAGAAGAAGTCAGTTTTTTGACACCATTCAAAAATCGTAGCTCAGGCTCCACGGCCTGAACAATATTTCGCTCAATATCGCTGGCAGAAGCCCCAGGCCAAGGAACAGTAATAGTAACAATATCGATACCAAAATCCGGAAAGAATTGGCGATTAATCTTTGTAATCGCCACCAGACCGCAAACGATCATGAGTGTCAGCAACAAATTCGCAGCAGTTCGATGGTTGGCGAAAAAAGAGATCATTTCATCTCTCTCGACTAGTCAGAAACTCTCGGACTAACTTTTAGTCCTTCGCCGATCTGAGGGAAAACTCTAGACACCACCGAAGCACCAGCTGACGGAAGATCCGCTCGAATCAGCAACTCGTTACCGATTGAGCGTAATATAACTACATCCACTGCCCTAAGCCTTCCATCTTCAATCACGTAAACTCGGGAATCGCTTGTAACTGCTGTCGAGGGCAAACGGAAAACTTCTTTATATGTTTGTACTTTCATTCTCACTTCAACAAAAGCACCAGCTCGTAAACCCTCTAAATGTGCTCCCTCAGTTAAGACAGCATAAAACTTTACCCCGCCTAATTCCGGGGCCATCTCGGCACCCTGCCGCGCTAATTTAGCCTCAAAAACCTTAACAACAGAACCCAACTTCCATACTACTTCCACGGGACGATCAAATAACAAACCTACCGGCCTATCATTGTCGTCTGGTGGTGCGGTCGATAAACCAAAGAAGCTGTCATCAGGCACATCAAACACCACCTCTAGTTCAGTCGCCGAAAGCAACCGACCAATAGTTTCGCCACTAGACACTCTTTGGCCATTTGCGGCTCTAATATCAGTGAGATAGCCATCGAATGGAGCGATCAATCTGGTATTTAAGAGATCCCTCTGCGCTATCGCGAGACTGGCCTCAGCAACTACTAACTGAGCTTCATTTTGAATAATCCTAGAATTGATTCTTTCGAGCGACTGACTGTGCTGAAGTCTAGCGCTCTCGCTCTTAAAAAAAACCAATTCACTCTCATCCTTATTCTTTTTACTCGCTAGCCCTTTGCCCTCGAGGTCTAACAGCCGCTTCAGATCTGCGGCCGCTATGTCGCTTTGACGCTCGACGTTCGCCATGATCTTCGACTCCCACGATGCCTCTGTCGATAGTTCTGAAATTAACGCTTTGACCCGCTCGACCTCCGCTCGTCGCTGCTCCACAAAAAGCTGATAATCGACAGAGTCAATCAACGCCAGTTCAGAACCAGCTGGTACAAAAGATCCGTCTCGAAATACAGCCGATACAGAAACGAGCCTTCCGGCGACCATAGAATTTATATTCGCAGTCCTGGCTGCTCGCACATTGCCAAATACGCTTATTTCGGGCTGGATATTTTCGGCTTCAATAAAGAGCGCGTCTACGGGATAGATGTCTTCCTCTAACTCCTTAGGCAATGCAGTAGGCTTGGAGAATATAAACCACACAGAAATCATAATACCAAGCAGCAGTAGCAAGGCAGAAAAGTTGCGCTGATTTATTCGTGCGAATAAATTTTTCATTCTAAAGATTTGACAGCTGGGGTTATCTCAAGGAGCTAAAAATAAGCATAACGGTTCCACGGTAATGATCAACTAGTAAGGATTCAAGTTAATCTTTTTTAATAAGCAAATATGACCGCGATAAATTTCTAGGTCAAAAAAGTCAACAGGCTTTCTATCCGCATTCTCTGCAGTAGACCGAAGCGTAAGAATACTTTTTTGAAGCGTTAGTACAGAGCCCTATTCGCCAAGCCCTACAACACCAGGTTTTGAAGCGAAATAGGCCGACAAACGCTCAATATCGTAGTCACTTAGTTGTAGCGCCTCCACCTGCATATTCATTATCATGTGCTGCCGTCTACCGGTCTTGTAATCACTTAACGCAGATTGGAGATAATCTTTATACTGGCCTGCTAAAACTGGGTAGTCTGGGGCTAGGGGGGCGTCCCCATTTACACCGTGGCAGGCAGCACACGCTGCTAATTTATCTTCAAAGGTAAGGCCAGAATCGTCGGTAGTAGAACCTTCATCACTGCCAAAGACTTTAAACATTAGCAAAACCAAAGTGACTGTTAATACTTGTCTATGCATGCGTCTCAATTACTCCTAACATTTGGTAGGTAAATATATGCGTGTTTACTTGTGACTAGCCATAAAGGCGGCGATGTCGGCGATATCTTCATCACTTAGGTCACTAGCATTGGCCTGCATAGGACCGTGTATTCGAGTTCCTGACCTGTAGGCTTTTAGCGCACTCGCAATATAACCGGCACTCTGTCCGCCCAACTTCGGAACGTGATAAGTAGGATAAACGTTATAGTAGCCAGTAACCGCATGGCATCCCAGACACGTCTCAGCCTTGAGACGGCCCGCTGTGGCATCTCCTTCAGCAAAAGTCGCGTTAGTGGAACAGAATAGAACTAACATTAAAAAGATACGAAAAAACATGCTTACCCTCAAATTTTATATCGAAACATCCCACACTTAAATTAACAGGCCATATCGAATGACTAGCACACTTTCTGACGACCTATTCGCCCAAATTGTTAATATGTAGGCTGTGTGTCTTATACTGGAATGCAAATATTACTAAACCAGTATCCCTAGGGGAAGTAGTAGCGAAATATTAACTTAGTAACTAGACCAATACCACCGAATATACCCATTTTTAAAAAATCGCTGACGTCGGAAAAATATGACTTTATTATATACAGTTCTTCTTTACGCCACGACCGTTTTCATCTCTGGATGCGAACCAAATTCTACCACCGATCCCTACTTTTCTACTGAGCTGGGAGCCACCTCCATCTACAAGATAGAAAGACATACTACTGATGGCATGGAAGAAACAAGACACGGCTGGACTAATTTAATCATTCAAAAGTCGAACTCGAGCATTTCGATTGATAGAAAAAACCTCAATAACCATCACGAAACTTATAAAATAATGAATAACGGCATATTTTTAAAAGAAAAATCGCAAAACAAGTTCCTCATGCCACGTAATCTTCGAAAAAACGACACTTGGCAAACAAGTACATATGCTACCGCACTGCAAACAAGCCAAGCACCTTGGGAAAAAACGCTCCGACCAGTAATAATTGTACCCGTGATTAATCGTGTTTTATCTGTTAACCAAGATATCTGGGTTGCAAATAAGTTTTATAAGGGCTGCGCACTAGTAGAAAGTGTTGGAGATACGGAGATCCCCCTAGACAGTTTCATCGGGAATATTAAAGTAACAATTTCCAGTAAAACGTGGTACGCGCGGAATATTGGTATTATAAAGCGAGAAACGCGGGAACTAACCAATTCTGACATAATTAAATCCGGCGATGCAACCATGACTCTGCTAAGTTACTCTAAATAAGAAAATTTTCACCAATGGAAGAGGGTTTTCGCTAATTATTTGACGAATCTCTCAGAATTTTTTAAAAATATACCCAAATTTAAGACAGTTAGCATTGCACTCGGCCCAGAAAATGATTACTGTGGCGCCTGCTTAAAAAACCGCTTTTACGAAATATAGATTGAACTAGTAAACATAAAACTTATGTTTTAAGAAACTGGGGTACGAAATATGGCGAAAACAGCTAAGAAAAAACCCACAAAAAAGACACCCACTAGTAAACTAAATGCTAGAAGATCTCCGGTGAAAAAATCTTCGACAAATAAGTCTGTACCAAAGAAAAAGGTGGTGGCTAAAAAAACTGTTGCCAAAAAACCCGTAACAAAGAAAAAAGTGGTGGCTAAAAAAACTGTTGCTAAAAAACCCGTAACAAAGAAAAAAGCAGCCGCTAAAAAAACCGTTGTCAAAAAACCCGTAACAAAGAAAAAAGCAGCCGCTAAAAAAACCGTTGTCAAAAAACCCGTAACAAAGAAAAAAGCAGCCGCTAAA
>CALJHG010000021.1 GCA_938075585.1 uncultured Gammaproteobacteria bacterium
GGTCTTAACTTGAAAATCTCAAACAGTATGGTGACATCCTGCGTAATGCTTACTACAGTTATGCTGCTTTGGTCTTTGGGGATAATCGTCGCTAAAGGTGTGTCCGAGCTGGTGAATCCAATCGGTTTTTCATTTTGGCGTTGGATAGTGGCGGCAGCCTTACTAACCCCCTTTGTATTTTCACAGTTTATTAGTCAAAGGAAAGTCATTTTACAAAAATGGCCCTACTATTTTCTATTAGGACTGTTCATGGCTGGCGGTAGTACCATGTTGATGTGGTCGGTTCAATATACATCGGCTACTAATGTCGCCCTTTTTAGCGCAAGTCAACCGATGGTCACTGCATTAATGACTTGGGCCATTTTAAAGGATGCACCCACTCGATTGCAGTTGTCGGGAATGATTGCGGCGTTAATAGGGATTGTTGTAATGGCAACACGCATGGATATTAGAGTTCTTCTTGATTTGACTTTTAACCTTGGTGATTTGTTCGTGTTAGTCGCCGTACTATTTTACTCATTATATTCGGTTAACCTTCATCGCTGGTTTTCTGACGTACCGCCTTTCCTCATGATGTATCTAACAGTTCTCGGAGGAATCGTTATTTTAATCCCATTTTATGGCTATGAACTAAAATCACTCGGGAGTTTTTATCCAAGTATTGAAGTTTGTCTCGCTATTGCTTTCATGGCAACGATCCCTACCATTGTCGCAACTACCATGTGGAACGTCAGCGTAGGTGTGGTTGGTGCTAATAGAGCATCAATATTCTTGAGTTTATTGCCCCTTTTCGGAATAGGCTTGGCAGTTTCATTTTTAGGCGAGGCACTCTTGAATTATCATTTTGTTGGCGCTTTTCTAATCTGCGCTGGGATAACTGCTGTAGTCTGGCCTCAAGACGGCCTATAGGCTAACCTGAAGGACCACCGTTCACAAAGATGACTTGTCCGGTCACATAGCTGGACACATCCGACGCTAGCATTGCTACCATACTAGCAATTTCCTTTGGTTCACCAGCTCGTTTCATGGGCACCATATTCAGGAATGCTTTTGTTTTCTCAGGGCCCATTTCATCAAGTAATCCTTGTAACATCTTGGTATTGATCGGCCCAGGGGCTATCGCGTTGACTCGGATTCCATTGGGCGCTTCTTCTTTTGCTAAGATTATTGTCAGTGCTTCTAAACCGGCTTTCGATACAGCATAGGCTCCAAATGTTGGCGCTAAGCGTTTAGTAATGTTAGAGGATAGATTAATAATGTTACCTTCACCTCGTTGGCGCATCAGTGGAACAACTTTGCGAGTGATGTCAAATACACTATTCAGATTGACGTTTATCATTTCTTTCCAGTCATCTGGATCGGTATCAGCAATAAGATTTTTATTTGACGAGATAGCGGCATTATTGACTAGAACGTCGATTTTTCCCCAAGTGTTTAGAGCAGTTTCCACTACCGTATCGACAGACTCTTGCTTGGTCAGATCTGCCTTAATACAAAGGCACTCACCGCCTGAGTGTCGAATTTCTTCCGTGGTATCGACTGCGGAGGATTCGTCACTCTTATAGGTTAATAGAGTCTTATAACCGTCCGCAGACATTCTTAGTGCGATAGCTTTCCCAATACCACGAGTACCTCCTGTTACAATGCACGTAGGTGTGTCTTGCGCCATAGACTAGTTCCCTTTTATTTGATTATATAGCTTAACTTTTTGCGAGTGACGTTGTTAGTGATACCAGGAGTATCATGCCGATTACTAAGGTTGCTGATCCAAGGAAAAGGTACGCAGCTTGAAAAGAATTGGTTAGTGTTACGATTAGGCCGAAAGTCGGAGGCCCTACCACTACTCCGAAAAATGTAATAAATAAGCCTCCACCAGTGGCTCGCGATACATCTTTGTCTTGTACTGTTCGCGTGATTTCTGCCAGATAGATTCCGTTCCATGCGGCGCCGGTAGCGCCAAAGCAGGCGCACAAAACGAAAATTCTAAAAGTTGACCAGTCGGAGCCTACAAATCCAGTTAAAATTGTAACACCCGCCATTACGAACGCTAATAGAATAATAAGAGCATTACTTTGACCTGTTGCATCTGCAACTACTCCCCACAGTATGCGACCTGCAACCGCCGAAATACCAACGATTGCTAAAGCCATTCCAGCTTGTTGGGTTGCCCAGCCTAAATCGGTTTCAAGAAATGTCACTAAGAAATAAATATAGCATTGCTGTGTCGCCGAGAAAAAAAATGTGGCGATGGCAATCAGCTTCAATTTGGGATGCGTTAAAACTAATTTCAACGAACTGAGAAAATTACCCTTAAATAGATTTGTGTTGGGTTCTAAATTGGTATCGAATTCACGTCGCCATTTTTGTAGCACCGCGCCGAGCATCAAGGTGAACAACGCTAAAACTACCATTGATGTTTGCCAATTAAATCGCACAAGAAGCCAAGGCACCAATAGGCCGGCAAGTATTCCTCCAAGCGGGACTCCTGTCTGTTTAATTGAGAACCCCAGCGATAAATATTGCGAAGGTACATGACGGGCAAGCAATTGACTACTAGCTGGCGTTGCAGGTCCGTATCCTAAACCGCAAATAAATGCAGAAATTAAGAACCAAATCCAGTGATTGCCAAGGCATATTAGTAGACCTAGAGCACATATACACATGATACTTTGACTGATCCGTATGGGACCGTATCTTCGGACAAAGCCTCCCGAGAGGAGAGAGCCAATCATAGCGCCGATATAGCTAATAGAAGCGTAGATACCTATAGTCGTGACATCTAATTCTAGTTCTCTGGCAAGAGTTGGAGCCATCACTGAGACAGTGAGAGAAATCATAGTAACCAAGGCTTGAATTGCTGTGGTGGAAGAGAGCGAGATAAATAGATTTCTAGCAGCGCTTATTGGCATAGGGTTCGTAAAGCCTTGGTTTATATCGACCTTGTCTCTGAAAGGCGAAAATAACAGTTCTGAGGGGATTATTGGTGGAAATGATATCAGATTAGTGCTGCGGATTGCCAAATGATTAGTCGGACTAAATATTACAAAAATTTTTGTAAATTAATTAATATTGTAATATATTATCTAAAGATAATAACCAGATGGGGACGACAGAATGGATCAATACTCTGTTCCGAATGATCAGGCTAGATTTGACCAAATAATAGATGCGGAAGAAAAAATTGAGCCCCGAGATTGGATGCCTGAAAAGTATCGTTTAAACCTTATTAGGCAGATATCTCAGCATGCGCATTCTGAAGTAGTCGGACAGCTACCTGAAGGGAATTGGATCGGTCGAGCACCAACATTACGGAGGAAAGCTACGCTTCTAGCAAAGGTTCAAGATGAGGCGGGACATGGCTTGTATCTGTATAGCGCTGCTGAGACGTTAGGTGAATCCCGAGAAAAAATGATGGATGATTTGCTTAGTGGAAAAGCCAAGTACGCTACTATTTTCAATTATCCTACTCTAACCTGGGCGGATGTAGGAGCGATCGGTTGGCTCGTAGATGGTGCAGCTATAGTAAATCAGATCTCATTATGTCAAACCTCTTACGGTCCGTATGCTAGGGCAATGGTTCGAATTTGTAAGGAGGAAAGTTTTCATATGCGCCAAGGCTTTGAGATAATGCAGGTACTCTCAAATGGTTCACATACCCAAAAATCTATGGCACAGGATGCGCTAAATAGATGGTGGTGGCCAACCCTTATGATGTTTGGACCCCATGACAGTGATTCTGCTCATAGCCAGCAGTCAATGAAATGGAAGATAAAACGCCAATCAAATGATGAGCTAAGACAAAAATTTGTTGACCAAACTGTTGAGCAGGCTAAACATCTCGGCCTGACGATCCCCGATGAAGATCTGAGATGGAACTCGGAGCGATCACATTACGAATTTGGCCCTATTGATTGGGATGAATTTCAGCGTGTCGTTAAAGGCGGTGGTCTGTGCAATAGGGATCGACTCCACGCTCGACGTAAAGCTGATGAAGAAGGTGGCTGGGTCAGGGACGCTCTGATAGCTTATGAAGAAAAGAGATGTAAGAGGGACACAGGAGAAGCAGCATGAATTTACTGCCACTTTGGGAAGTTTTCATTCGAACTCGACGCGGACTTGATCATAAGCATATTGGCAGTCTGCATGCGGCAGACGGAGCTCAGGCATTACAGGCTGCTAGAGATACCTATACGCGGCGGCAAGAGGGGGTA
>CALJHG010000022.1 GCA_938075585.1 uncultured Gammaproteobacteria bacterium
GTGCGCGTAGAAATAGAAAAGTTAGGCTATATTGAAAATACAGTAGTGCCGGAGCCCGCTTCTACTAAACTCATGTAAGCAATAATTCGCACACAAACCAATTGGAGTAATCTCTCTGATGAAAGCTTGGCAATTCAATGAATATGGGAATCATAACGATGTACTTCATTGGGTTGACAGAGACAATCCTACCCCATCCATTGGGGGTGCAATTGTTCAGACATCAGCTGTCTCCTTGAACTTCCCTGATCTACTGGTCACTCAGGGCCTCTATCAAGTAAAAGCCCCTCTGCCGGCAGTACCAGGCGTTGAAGGGGTTGGTGTCGTTACTGAGACTGGCGACAATAGTAAATTCCGTGTTGGTGATAAAGTAGTGGGATTCTGCCATGGGGGAGGCACTCTCGCTGACTACTTTGAGGTCTCCAACAATAGCGCGTGGCATGCACCTAAGCATGTACCTGATCCTACCCTCGCCGCTTTAAGCGTAACCTACGGAACATCGTATTTTGGACTAGTCCATCGTGCTGATTTACGTCCCGGTGAAACCCTTTTAATACTTGGAGCTGCCGGTGGCGTCGGCCTTGCCGCGATCCAGTTAGGGAAATTACTAGGCGCAAAAGTGATCGCAGCAGCTGGAAATCAGGAAAAAATTGATGTGTGCGCACGCCAAGGCGCCGATCACACTATAAATTACAATACCCAAGATTTGGTTGATGAAGTTAAGCGCCTTACAGATGGCAAGGGAGCCAATGTTATATATGATCCCGTCGGTGGTGATATCTTCGAGCACACTAAACGCTGCATCGCATGGGATGGACGCATCATCATTGTTGGTTTTGCCGGAGGCTCGATCCCTAAAATTGAATGTAATCGAATGCTGCTGAAAAATTGCGCGGTCATAGGATTAGCTTGGGGGCAGTACATAGAAAGAGCGCCGGAGAAAGTCAATTCTGTGCAGAACCATCTCTATAATCTTCTCGACATAGGAGCAATTAGTCCGGTAATTCATAGTACATTAAGCTTCGATGACGTCCATTCTGGCCTCGACTTACTTGAAAATCGAGGTTTCTACGGTAAAATAGTGATTACTCGATAACATACTAAGATATTGATTATAAAGTTGTTTTTTAAATAGTTACGGTACTTCACCCTGAAACATCACATCAAAGTGTTGATACCTATTAAATACACGATTATCATGAGGCTTCACGCGCAATGCGTATGATCAATGAGGATAGTAGAAATAGTCGAAAATAGCTGATACAAAAGTTAGACATCATCACGAAGTTATGCGTGAATGTTAGGTTTAAAATTATCAGTTTTCACATGACCCAATCTCACTTTCAGGTTCCGATTCTTGCTAACTAAAACGAACAACTCACCTATCCAACTAGAATTGTGGTGGCAAATCGTTTGTCGAAATTTATTAGAGTCAAGCATGTACATTTCTATTCTTGTGGCACAAAAGTTTCTTAACAGCTCCTGCTATTTCGCCGTCGGGCACGAGCTAGTATCAAAACAAGATGGCATTTATAAAAAGGTATAAGTTTATGGATATTTATGTTGGAAACCTATCTTACGACATCAGTGTTGAAGAGCTAAGGGAATCTTTCGAACAACACGGGCAGGTAAACAGCTGCAAAATAATCTCAGATAGAGACACTGGCCGCTCAAAAGGATTTGGTTTCGTTGAAATGCCAAATCAAAATGAAGGCGAGGCTGCTATCTCAGAACTAAACGGAGCGATGCTCAAAGGCCGTGAAGCTAGAGTCAACGAAGCTCGCCCTAGAGAAGATCGACGATAAAAGTTGTTTAGAATAACCGTGGTACTTTTTAGCTAAAGTACTGCGGTTAATTCTAATCCCCCTAATTTTCGATAGCTGGTTTTATTTCAGCTACGACACGCTTTGTCTGGTCGATCATGTCGGCCTCGCCTGAAGCTATGGGAAACATAACGAACTTACTCGCTCCGGCGGCGATATACTGCTGGACACGTGCGATTATGTCTTGTGCTGTACCAATGGCAAACAGCGGATTAAGATCCAAATTTTCTCCTATTCCAGTTCTTTTTACGAAAGGAGAATTTACGACTGCATCGTCCTGTGGTGTCCCTATACGGAACCCTATTGAGGTACCGTAATGATCGTCGTCAATCGTCCGCCCAACCTCTTTAGCCTTCGCTTTAATACCTGATATAACGCGGCTCACATCTTCCGGACTCGTGATCCCTCCTATCCAACCAGATCCTAGCACTCCAGTTCGATTAATGGCGGCATTGCTAGAACCTCCGATCCACAAAGGCAGCGGTTGTTGAACAGGCCGCGGTGCAATGGTTGCATTTTTATACTGATAATACTTTCCCTCGAAAGTCACTGATTCTTCACTCCAAAGACGCGACAATAGGTGAAACATTTCATTTGCCTTAGAACCGCGATGATCTGAACTGCGGCCAGTAGCAGCCCACTCCGCGGCTTTGGGATATCCGACACCAAACATTGGTAGCAAACGTCCCCCACTAAGATAATCGATCGTCGCGCACTGTTTTGCTAAAACGAGAGGATCGCGCAAAGGTGCGACGATAGCGTTCATTCCAAATTTTATCTTTTCAGTACATCCCGCGAGGGAAGCCAAAGCACTCAATGACTCTAAATAATTATCGGATGAAATAAGACGGTCAGATTGCCATACTGAATCAACCCCTGCTCGCTCCAGCATTTCCACCCAACGAAAAAAACCTTTGCCATCCTCGAATGGATAATTCAGTAATCCAAAACCAAGTCTAATTTTCATCCTTACACCTTCGTTATTTGATCGAAATTTTACCGAGGTCACATGGTTATCATACGCCGCGAATCACACATTGATAATAACTTAA
>CALJHG010000023.1 GCA_938075585.1 uncultured Gammaproteobacteria bacterium
CTTCAGCATGGTTATACATCGGTAACAACATAAATGTGCGGCCTTTATAATCCCAAGATAAATCCGTTAGTTTACCGGTGTAGGAGAGGAAGTCCTTAGCGGTGACATCGCTACCAAACATCGACTCTTCGTCCGAAAACGAAGCAAGCGTTTGTGTTCTGCCCAATTGAGGGATGTAAACCCAGCCATTTAAAGGTTTTGATTCATCTCTATTGGCGAATACTAATGCCTGTGTTCCATCATAACTTCCGGCGTCTATGGCTTCTAGCCGAAAAGCACCATAGGCGTCCTCTACATTATTCATGAGGAATGGTTTGGGATCTCGAATATGACGGTACATGAAACGCATTAATTTCGCCTTGAATCGCATTTCAAATTCAACTTTCTCTGAGCGCCAGTCAATCAGCCTCCAGTGCATCTCGGGTATATCGCCATTGTCGCCCTGATACGCGTAGCGCATGTTCCAAGCAAGTTTGTTGCCCGCGTGGGGATCCTCTAGAGACAGTCTTTCTGGAAAAGGCAAACCTTGTGAGAAGTTTTCTAAAGTACCGTCATTCTCGGAAATGGTTGCTTCCCCACCAAATTTCCGAGTCGCGTTAGTGAATAATTGATGTGGCCCGAAGCTACTTGGAGCACCCACGGTTATGGAGTAGAAATCACCTAAAACAAATTTACCAAAATCTGAGTCAATCAAATGACGGAAATTCTCGTAGTTTTTTGAATTTATTAATATTCCAGGCCGTGGACTTATTTCATTCAGTTCTTCTAAATCTAGAATAAAGTCATCACTTGCTAGATTGAAAGAGAGTAACGTTAATATGACTCCAGTTAGAATTTTATCTTTAGTGCTTTTAATTTAGGCTGCCCACGAAATATTGCCGGTTTTATTCTTAGCCTGAAGGCGAGGCATCACTTTTTCGGAAAAAGAAATCATATTGCGTTCCGCTTCTTCCCAAGGCATACCTGCATAGCTGAAAATGCCAAGATACGCTTCGGCGCCTATGCGCTCTGCATTGGCGACTATTTTTTCGTAACAATCATCGGGTGTTCCCCAAGTCTGCAACTCCATGAAAAACTCAATGGCAGAATCAACTCCAGACTTGTCCATATTCTCCGCAAACTTCCCATAGTACTCGTAGCCCTTTTGCCCTTTTAAATGGCCAGTGTCGAAATTATAATGGTCGAGAACTGTTTGCCAATAACCGCCAATATATTTACGTGCCATTTGATAAGCGGCGTCTTTGTCCGAGTTGCACATGGTCCAGCCGGCCATTACCGGTGCAGGCGGCTTCTCACCATTTAATCGCTCGTAAGTTTCGTTATATTCAGCAATTTCTTTTTCTACTTGGACCCATGGTTTTTGAGGGATAACAAGCAAGCCTATCCCTAATTTAGCCATGATATCTATAGACTCGGGAGATACTGCGGCGGCATAAGTTCTGCCTCGAAAGCTCTTAAATGGAGCTGGCCTAATCAGTGCTTTCGGTTGTTGTACAAATTCACCTGAGTATTCACAGTAGCCTTTTTCCAGTCCTCCTAAAACACATTCTGCACTTTCAATAAATCGAGGGCGGGAGTCCGCCATATCTTGACGGAAAGCGTCAAATTCTACTCTACCAGCGCCACGACCGAGCCCCAATATAGTCCTACCGTTAGAAATATTATCTAACATCGAAATTTGCTCTGCGACTCTCATCGGATCGTGCCAAGGTAGGACAACTACCATCGTGCCGAGTTTGATCTTTTCAGTTTTCCCCGCCATGTAGGTAAGAAATTGGAGAGGGTCGGGACACATAGTGTAGTCGGTGAAATGGTGCTCGACACCCCATATGGATTCAAATCCAAGTGGTTCGGCCATCTCTGCAAGGCGGAGTTCATTACGATAAACGATATTATCTTCAATTTGGTTCGTATTTTGAAATATAGTGGTCATCCCAACGTGCATTGTAATATCCTTTGCTTTCTAATTTTTCACTCTACTATTAGGGAATGAAAATTTACTGAGTCCACATGAGGGACATTCATTTAATTTAACTCCATACTAATAGCTTCAGACGTCGGTCGCAAAAAAATTTAGTTCTATCGTAGCCCCATCTGGATCCTTTACAAAGAGCTGAGTTAAATTGAATTCCGGAATTGACTGCTTGTGATACGGTAACGATCTTTTTTCCAATCGTTCTAAAAACTCCGCTATATCTGTCGCCTTAAAAGCTATGTGATCGATACGTCCGGTTCCTACTTTAGGTAGATTGGCCACAGTCTCACCTGCACTGGCGCTAGGTATTCCTCCCGGAAATCCTGTTGTTCCAATATGGACGACTGGTTTTTCATCGAGATAGAACCAGTGACCTTCGAAGTCGAAACTTGGTCGAGGACCATCCTTTAGGCCTAGTATTTGCGAATAGAATTCTCGCGACTTTTCTATGTCCGCAGAATAGATGAAATAGTGATCTAAGTTTTCAATTGGCATGCGATTTTCCCACGTATCGAGCTTGAAGTTAGTTTACCGCTATTTTTAGTCATCGGTCGAATATTACGGAATCTCGTAGCAGTTTACTTTTGTATATTAGCTTTTCTGTCGACTTGGTGGTGTACTGTTTCGCGCAACTGACTATCGACTCAAGTGACACTTACGGCTAATATCTTAGGACTAGATATGAGACCATCCAGTGCGGATGGTTTCTGATTAAATAAACGATAACGAAGTTGGAGGTCCTCATCATGGCTTATGATGCATTAGTAGAGAGAAATATTTCGGTACCGCGTAGTAAGGTATTTGCGCAGCTTTATGATTTTGGAGGTATTAAGAAAATCCTTCCGGAAGCTATAGGTTCGTGCGAGTGCGTCGGCGAAGGAATTGGCGCGGTTAGGACGATCGCCTTGGCCGACGGAAGTGGTACAGTAGTAGAAAGGATGGAGGCTGCTCATGATGACACGACTTTTGCTTACTCCATTACTGCCAATGACGCTCTTCCCGTGGAAAATTATGTTGCGGTGGTCACATTGTCTGATACTAGCGACGGTGGCACTAATGTTCAGTGGGGTAGCAATTGGCACGCCACTGGTGGCGCCTCCGAAGATGAAGTACAGGGTGCTCTAGAAGGCCTGTATAACGCCATAATCGACGGCATGGAAGCTGCTGGTTAGTAGTTAATCCTGAGGCCTCGATTTTAATTGTTAACCCTTTTGAAATCGAGGCATCACTTCTGTCGCGAACAACTCAAGAGCTCTTGTTCCCTTTTCGGGGTCTAATCCAGGAAATTGCGAGTTTAAGATAAAGTCAGTGCATTGATATTCTGAAACAAATTTTTCCATCTTTCGCGAGACCTGGTCTGGTGTTCCAATCATAAATACATCCGCTAGTACCGAATTTCGCATATCTTCCGGTTTTGTAAGGGAGTTACCCATTTCTGTATCTCCTTCAGCGTCGCCGGCTTCCTCAATAATATCGCGATAAAAATCCAACATGTGGAACAAATGATCCTGGCATTCTTCCCACGCTTGGTCTTCCGTTTCCGCACAATAAACCATTCGGAGTTGCGCTACTTTGAAGTCATTAGGATCTTTACCATTTTCTTTGAGAGTCTCAATATATAGTGGCGCGGGATCAGGGCCTAGCGTCGCCATTAAGTGATGTCCCATTTCTGCTACTTTTTTTGTGGCTTTCGGTCCGCGGGCGCCTACCCAGATAGGTGGATGCGGTTTTTGTACGGGCTTAGGCGACAATCGAGCATTTTTGACTTGGGTATATTTACCATCAAAGGTGACGAACTCCTCGTTAAACAGACGTTCGATTAATCTAATTCCCTCTCTGGTTCTGGTGCCGCGTTCACTCCGATTCATGCAAAGAGCATCGAACTCCCAATGGGAATATCCTTGTCCTACGCCGAACTCAAATCGCCCATCCGACAATATATCAACATTAGCTACTTCTTCAGCCATTAGGACGGGATGCTGGTAAGGCAGTATTACGATAAAAGTTCCTATCCTAATAGTAGTTGTTTTCATAGCCACAGCAGCTGCTGTTGTCATCAATGACGGGTTATATCCATCGTCTGTAAAATGGTGCTCGGTCAGCCATATGTTATCGAACCCTAGTTCTTCACATTTTTCTATCTGACTTAAAATATCTCGGTAAAATTTAGGGAAGGGTCTCCTCCACTCTATCGGATTCCGAAAATCTTCCATTACACCAAATCGCATACGATACCCCTATACTAAATGTTGAAAACTTAAAATGAGCGAGGTAAGCCTAACACTTTCTCGCCGATAAAATTAAAGATCATCTCGCGGCTTACGGGAGCAATGCGAGGAATCATTATTTCTCTCATATACCGTTCAACATGATACTCTTTAGCATAACCCATGCCTCCGTGCGTCATGACTGCTTGTTCACACGCACGATAACCTGCTTCGGCAGCCAAGTATTTAGCGGCATTGGCTTCAGCTCCACATTCCTCCCCAGCGTCATATTTCGTCGCGGCATTAAATACCATCAAGTTTGCGGCTTCGAGTTCCATCCAATTCTTTGCCAAAGGGTGCTGTATTCCTTGATTCATACCAATCGGCCTGTTGAACACTTCTCGATCTTTCGCGTACTCAACCGCTCGTTCAAGTGCCACCCGGCCTAAACCTACTGCTTCAGCCGCAATTAATATCCGCTCAGGATTTAGTCCATGGAGTATGTAGTGAAATCCTTTCCCTTCCTCTCCAATGAGGTCTTCTACGGGTACCGGCATGTTGTCATAGAATACCGCATTGGAATCTACAGCCTTGCGTCCCATCTTCTCTATTTCTCTAATTTCGGCATGATCACGATTGAGGTCTGTATAGAACAACGAGAGGCCATCTGTTTTTCTTTTTACCTCATCTTTCGAGGTGGTTCGAGCTAAGAGTAGAACTTTATTCGCGCGCTGGGCCATAGAGGTCCAGTGTTTTTGTCCCGAGATAATGTAGGCATCGCCTTTTTTTTCCGCCTTTACTTGCAGACTTGTTGTGTCAAGACCAGCATTGGGTTCTGTTACGCCAAAACAGGAGACATCCTTACCTTCAATCATAGGAGGCAGCCATCTTTGTTTCTGTTCTTCGGAACCGAAAACGACAATAGGGTTCAAGCCGAATAGATTGAGATGGACGGAAGAGGCGCCAGTATATCCTGCGCCAGACTGCGCTATTGCTTGACAGAGTATCGATGCTTCAGTGATTCCCATTCCGCTTCCACCGAATTCTTCCGGCATTGCAATCCCAAACCAACCGCCTTCACAGATCGCATTTACAAACTCTTGCGGAAACACCCCACTTTGATCTGTTTCAAGCCAATAATCTGCACTAAAGTCGGCACAGATTCGCTCGATTGCGTCCTTGATCGCTAATTGCTCTGCTGTAAATTCAATATTCATCAAAAATTCCTTGTGTCTGGAAACACCCAAATTTTGCAAGGTCGTTGCGCCTATGGTGCGTTAAAAGCTTATCATTAACATGACTTAAAGCTGTATCGTAAAATCATTATGATGCACTAAATTTATTTGAAGTAAAAGAGGATGTCCCACTCTTAAATATACAAAGTTATCTTGAATCACCCGGCATTTTTTTGGTTTAAACTAGTTATGGATGTCCTGTGAGTGTGGTAACGTGTACGCTGCTAATTTGCTGGGCCTGTCCTAGCATCATTTGTTATTCTTAATTGATAGGAGTTTTGAGATGGTTCAAGTCGCGGCAAGTGAGGCAGCACTTTCAGAGGGTAGAGATAAAGCATTCACTCTCAGTTCTGATCAACAACTTATGCTCGATGAAGCAGATCGCTTTGCACGTAACGAGCTATATCCTTTGGCTGCTAAGATGGACGATGAGGAATGGTGGCCTGAGAATGTCTTTAAAGATATTGGAGACGCAGGCTATTTCGGTCTCACTGTGCCTGAGGAGTATGGCGGGCAGGGACTCGATCTATTTACAAGTGGTATAGTTGCCCAAGCATTCGCAAGATGGAACTATGCGCTATCTCTAAGCTGGATAGCGCATGAAAATCTGTGTCTCAATAATATTTACCGGAATGCTAATGAGTTTCTCCGGAATAAATACCTTCCCGGACTTTGCTCTGGTGAAAAAATAGGCGCATTAGGACTTACTGAGCCCGGGGCAGGATCGGATGCCTTAGGTTCCATGGCGACTACCGCCAAGCTTGAGGGTGATGTCTATGTGCTGAATGGTCGCAAGCTTTACATAACCAATGGCCCTGTAGCAGATGTATTGCTTGTCTACGCTAAGACAGCACCTGAAAAAGGGGCTCATGGTATTTCTGCTTTTATAATAGAAAAAGATTTCCCTGGCTTCAGTGTTGCACAAAAACTGGTGAAGATGGGTTTCCGCGGCAGCCAAACGGGTGAATTGGTATTTGATGATTGCGAAGTTCCTGTCGAAAATATGGTGGGCGGAGAGAATGAGGGTGTTGTTATCACTATGAGTGGGTTGGACTTGGAACGGGCAACCATAGCACCAATCTGCCTCGGGATGGCTGAGCGTGCTCTCGAGTTAACTATAGAATTCGCTAAAACGCGAGAACAATTTGGCAAGCCTATTGCAAGTTTTCAAATGATACAGTCCAAGATTGCGGATATGTACGTGTGGGTGGAGGCAATTAAAGCGCTAAACTTCAAGGTGCTAGCGGAAGTCAACGAACTAGAAGTTGGGGAAGGTGGTCGCGGCATGGTTCACGCAAATACTGCAGCGTCGATCATGTACGCGGCAAATACGTTGAATCGTGTTCTTGACGAAGCAGTGCAAGTGCATGGCGGCGCTGGGTATATCTGGGAGTCCGAAATTAATCGTTTGTACAGAGGTAATAAACTGCTCGAAATTGGCGCTGGAACAACTGAGGTTAGGAAAATGATCATTAGTAGAGAATTACTAAAATAAATGACCGATTCGATCAGTTATCCGGAGACAGATGAAGATCTAAGTGTTCATAGTACGATTTATGCTGCTGGTCTATTGAAAGATAAGGTGGTGCTTGTTACCGGAGGAGGCAGTGGTATAGGGCGTGCAACTGCTTGGCTAGCAATGCGGCTTGGTGCATCGGTAGTGATAGCTGGAAGGTCAGAGGACAAACTTGCTCGAACAGTTGCCGAGGCGAGGCGCTTAACGCGGAGCAATTCCATGGCTTATAAAGTAATGGATATAAGAGACCCCGATTCAGTTGCGAAGGTCATTGATAGTGTTCACGATTCTACCGGAAAGCTTGATATCTTAGTGAACAATGCTGGGGGGCAGTTCCCACAACCAGCTATCAATTTTTCCGGCAAAGGATGGCGATCTGTAATTGATACGAATCTCAACGGAACTTGGAACGTCATGGACTACGCCGCGAAGACATGGCAGAAAAAAGGCACTCAAGGAAGTGTAGTTAACGTTGTAGTCGTAGGTCAGGGGTTGCATGGAATCGCACACACTGTCGCTGCGCGTGCTGGAACAATTGCCTTTTCGGAGAAGGCGTCAGTAGAGTGGGCGCCGCACGGTATTCGTGTTAACTGTGTAGCACCTGGCACTATCAAAACGGAGGGATGGAAAGTTTATCCCGAGCAAGTCCGAGCCCGATACCCTAAAACTAACCCTATGATGCGAGCTGGTAGCCCTTGGGAGATCGCCGAAGCAATTATTTTCATCGGTGGCCCGGGAGGCCTATTTATTAACGGCGAAACTTTAGTTGTGGACGGGGGTGGCCGTCATTGGGGCGAAATTTGGGCAGGAGAAAAACCGGACCATTTTCTTGAGGCCTCTCGTGTGTACGAACTCCCTAACAGCGATAATTAGTTGATCCTTTTAGTGACTCGAGTTTTCTATCTCTTTTAATAAAACTTTTTCTTGCCCAGGATGGAAATCTTTAAGATGGGCCATTTTATTTGCGAAAGACTGAACATTTTTAGAATGCTGTTCTAGCAAAGTCGCTAGGCGCGCTTCTTCAGCAAGACTAATTTTTTGCCCAGACTTTCGCTTTTTGTCCAGAGCAATGAGAACCTCAAGGTGCTCTTCTTTGCTTTTCTTCATTGCGATATAACTTTGCAATGATCTTTCTCTCGCTAAGTCAGAGAGTTCGCTCAATTTTTTTATAGACCTTATTAGTTAAATAATTTTTTCAAGAAACCGACTATTCCGCCTGAATTTTTCGGGGTATGCCCACGTCGGTTCCCGCTTCTTTTTGATTTACTTCGATCTTTTGACCCAGGTTGTGACTGATCTACTCTCAGTTGCCTGCCCTCGTAGTCCGATCCATTGAGCTCATCGATAGCTTCTTTCCCGTCCTCTTCTATGACCATCTCTACGAAGCCGTAGCCTCGTGATCTTTTTGTGCGCCTATCGAATATTATTTCCGCTGAATTGACTTCTCCAAACTCTTCAAAAAGTTCTTTTAGGTCTTCGTTCGTCGCGCTGTAAGGTAAATTGCCTACGTAAATGTTAATCATGATGTTCCTTGTGTATCTTTAATGTACTTTCGAAATTAGAACGAGTGTTCGTTCTAAGACAGGCATTGTGCCGCAGTTTGTTACTAAAATGCAATGGCGCAATTAAATTGTTACTTGGGCTTTAAAAAAATGCTTGAATTCCCGTTTGAGCACGGCCCAATATTAGTGCGTGGACGTCATGGGTGCCCTCATATGTGTTTACTGCTTCTAGATTCAAGAGGTGACGTATCACGTGGTATTCGTCTGATACCCCGTTGCCTCCGTGCATGTCCCGAGCAGTGCGTGCAATGTCGAGTGCCTTTCCGCAGTTGTTACGTTTAATCAGTGAGATTGATTCGGGTGAGCCTTTACCTAAATCAATCATACGGCCCACAGATAATGAAGCCTGATAGCCTAAAGCTATTTCAGTTTGCATGTCTGCTAACTTTTTCTGGACTAGTTGGTTCGCGGCCAAAGGACGTCCGAATTGATTCCTCGATAAAGTATACTCGCGCGCGGCTCGCCAGCAGTACTCCGCAGCACCCATGGCACCCCATGCGATCCCGTAGCGAGCCCTGTTAAGACACCCGAAAGGCCCTTTTAACCCCTCCACATTCGGCAAGAGATGTTCTTCCGAAACATGTACTTCATCCATCACTATTTCACCAGTGACTGACGCTCTCAGCGAAAACTTGCCTTCAATCTTTGGCGTACTTAAACCTGGCATGTCCCGCTCTAAAACAAAGCCTCGAATTATCTCATCGTCAGTTTTAGCCCAGACCACAAAAACATCAGCAATCGGGGCGTTAGAGATCCACATTTTGTTTCCGCTGATTTTATAGCCTCCTGAAACTTTCTTAGCTCTAGTTTTCATACCTCCTGGATCAGACCCATGATCAGGCTCCGTTAGGCCAAAACAGCCGACCCATTTCCCGGAGGCAAGCTGAGGCAAGTATTTTTGTCTCTGTGATTCGGTGCCGTAGGCGAATATGGGGTGCATCACTAAGCTTGATTGCACACTCATAGCGGAGCGGTAACCAGAGTCAACGCGTTCCACTTCGCGGGCTATGAGTCCGTAGTCAACGTAAGATAATCCCGCCCCTCCATATTGTTCAGGGATTGTTGCACCTAAGAATCCATGCTCGCCGAACTCGGCCATGATTTCACGATCAAAACGTTCGTAACGGTGCGCCTCAAGAACTCGTGACATCAGACGATCCTGGCAAAATTGATTGGCAGCTTCGGCAAGCATTTTTTCCTCTTCGCTTAAATTCTCGTTTAAATAAAGTGGGTCTTCCCAGTTGAACCGAGCTTCAGCTGTTGCCTTGACATTGTGATCCGTGCTTTTATCTCCAGAATTAGTCATTTACAGTAATTTCCTTAAGTCTATATGTCGTGATACGCGATTTAATATGAATTGTACCATCTTAGATTTGAGATGAGTCAAACCTAGCGCTATTAATTAGTCAACTGAAACTTTTGGTGACCAGCTGGGCACATAATTTGATTTACGCTTTTGTGACGGCGGCTTTATTGATAATATGAATGTTATCATGAACGCACATAGAGCTAAATTCCTACGCCGGTCGTAGTTAGTGAGGTGTAGTGTGTGTCTATCGATTGTTTTAAGTGTATGGAGAATTTGATGAAGATTTTAGTGGCTGTAAAACGCGCTATTGACTATAACGTTAAGGCTAGACCAAAGGCGGACGGGTCTGATGTAGATTTGGCCAACGTAAAAATGTCAATGAACCCGTTTGACGAAATAGCTGTTGAGGAGGCGATCAGGCTACAAGAAGCTGGGGTTGCGAGCGAAACTGTGGCGGTTTCTATCGGTCCTAAGCAGTGCCAAGAAACCCTTCGAACTGCGATGGCAATGGGGATTGATAGGGGGATCTTAGTGTCCTCAGATGATGAAGTTCAACCACTAGCCGTAGCCAAGCTTTTAAAATTCGTAGTCGAAAAGGAACAACCTGAACTAGTAATTGTAGGGAAACAGGCTATTGATGACGATTCAAATCAGGTAGGACAAATGCTATCGGCACTATTAGGCTGGTCGCAAGGGACATTTGCTTGTGGCGTCGAACTGGGTGGATCGGGCAATCTAACTGTTCGCCGTGAGATAGATGGTGGAATTCAGACGCTTGATCTCAAAATGCCTGCAGTCATCACAACAGATCTTCGATTGAATGAGCCTAGATACGTCAAGCTTCCCAATATAATGAAAGCTAAGAAGAAACCTCTTGATGTGATTGAAGCTGGAGAGACGGGGGTCGATATAAAACCACGACTGGTTACTGTAAAGGTGACTGAGCCGCCTGTAAGAGACGGCGGAGTTAAGGTCGAGGACGTAAATGAACTCATTGAAAAACTTAGAAACGAAGCAAAGGTAATATGAAATGGCGGTATTAGTTGTAGCAGAACATAATAATTCTGAGTTGAACGCGGCTACTTTAAATGCGGTGACAGCTGCTATTCAGATCGATTCTGACGTGGATGTTTTAGTCGCAGGTGAGGGGTGCACTTCGGTGGTAGAACAAGCGGCCACCATTGATGATGTCAGGAGAGTACTTCATACCGATGCCGCGATTTATGCTAACGGCTTAGCAGAAAACCTTGCTGATCTCGTCGTAAGCTTAGCAGAAGGATACAGTCACCTTCTGACTGCTGCCACGACAACAGGGAAAAATGTTATGCCGCGTGTTTCGGCATTGCTTGATGTCGCGCAAATTTCTGACATTATCGGCGTTGAGTCCACCGACACTTTTGTGCGCCCAGTTTACGCGGGTAATATAATAGCGACAGTCCAATCGACCGACGATATAAAAGCGATTACAGTGCGAACTACCGCGTTTGAGGCCGCTAAAACAACTGGTGGTGCAGCAACAATAGAAGTTGTTAGTGAGGCCTCAAATTTAGAATTGTCAACATTTGTGGGTGAGGAGCTCACAAAATCTGATCGGCCAGAGTTGGCGGCGGCAGATATAATTGTGTCTGGTGGAAGAGGAGTTGGAAGCTCTGAAAATTTTTCTATTATCGAAGCTTTAGCGGATAAATTGGGTGCTGCAGTAGGGGCTTCCAGGGCAGCTGTTGATGCTGGCTATATGCCGAATGACTACCAAGTAGGGCAGACCGGTAAAGTAGTTGCCCCCACAGTTTACATAGCCGTCGGTATTTCTGGAGCTA
The DNA here is from genome assembly GCA_938075585.1 of uncultured Gammaproteobacteria bacterium. GTDB lineage: Bacteria > Pseudomonadota > Gammaproteobacteria > UBA4457. Next base: position 11,622 of record CALJHG010000023.1, read on the forward strand.
TCCAGCACTTGGCGGGAATGAAGGACTCGAAAGTGATAGTAGCGATAAATAAGGATGAAGAGGCCCCGATCTTTGGGGTTGCCGACTACGGTTTGGTGGGAGACTTGTTTAAAGAGGTTCCCGCCATGGTGGACGCGTTAGACGGATAACATGTTGATCTTGAGACCTTACTCACTTAAGAAGAAAGGATAGCCATGGAACGCGAATCTATGCAATTTGACGTGGTAATCGTAGGTGGAGGGCCGTCAGGATTGTCGGCCGCGATTCGTCTCAAGCAACTTGGATTGGCCTCAGGTAGAGAAATATCTGTCTGTGTGCTAGAGAAAGCTTCTGAAATTGGCGCGCATATATTGTCCGGAGCCGTTATAGAACCGAGGTCTTTGTCCGAATTGTTCCCTAACTGGGCGGAATTAGGAGCTCCTTTGCATACCCCCGCGGGAAAGGATCGCTTTTTGTATTTAACCAAAAAACGTGCCCTGAGATTGCCTACTCCGCCACAAATGCACAATAAGGGAAATTTCATTGCCAGTTTAGGTAATTTGTGCAGATGGCTTGCGGAACAAGCGGAGGAATTAGAGGTAGAGGTTTATCCTGGTTTCGCGGCTTCGGAAGTGCTTTACGATGATCAGGGGGTCGTAAAAGGTGTGGCGACTGGCGATATGGGTATGCTTGAAGATGGGACAGAAGGACCTAATTTCGAGCGCGGTATGGAATTGCATGCGAAACAAACTATTTTTGCAGAAGGAGCTAGAGGTTCTTTAACCAAAACTTTGTTTGAGAGATTTAACCTCCGTTCTGAGTCTGACCCGCAAGTATTTGGCCTAGGGATCAAAGAACTCTGGGAAGTATCACCTGCCAAGCACAAGAAAGGTCAGATTACTCATACTACTGGTTGGCCTCTTGATATAAATACCTATGGTGGCTCATGGATGTACCATTTTGACGATAATTTAGTATCGGTAGGATTTGTCGTAGGCTTAAATTATCGAAATCCTTACCTTAGTCCGTTTGAGGAAATGCAACGATTTAAGACTCATCCTGCAATAAGCTCTGTTTTTGATGGCGGTAAAAGAATCGCCTACGGTGCCAGAGCCATTAGTGCGGGAGGATTTCAATCGATACCTAAACTAACTTTTCCCGGGGGAATGTTAGTAGGAGACACTGCGGGTTTTTTAAATCTGCCAAAGATCAAAGGTACGCACACTGCAATGAAGTCTGGTATGACGGCAGCTGAAGCAATTTTTGATAGTTTGGAAGATAGCCAAGCGATCGCTAATGAAGTTACGGGTTACAGAAAACGATTAGAAGGGACATGGCTGTGGGATGAGCTAAAAAAAGTCAGAAACATCAAGCCTTCCTTTCACTGGGGTTTATTTCCTGCAATGGCTTATTCTGCAATTGATACTTACATTTTTCGGGGCCGTGCGCCGTGGACATTCGCGCACAAAGCTGATCACGAAGGGCTCTTGCCAGCCGAGAGATGTAAGCCGCTTGACTATCCGAAACCAGATGGGAAACTTACATTCGATAAATTATCGTCTGTTTTTCTCTCAAATACTAATCACGAAGAAGGTCAGCCTTGCCATTTGACCTTGAAAGATGCCTCAGTAGCTCTTGATATTAACTACAAAATTTTTGATGGGCCAGAGGCGCGCTACTGTCCAGCTGGGGTTTACGAGTACGTAGAAGAGGGTAGTGGCCCTCGACTTCAAATAAATTCGCAAAACTGCGTCCATTGTAAGACCTGCGATATTAAAGATCCCACCCAGAATATTAACTGGATTACTCCTGAAGGCGGTGGTGGACCTAATTACCCCAATATGTAGAAAGAGAGAACTATGAGTAAAGTGACATACCGTCAGGCGGACGGGAGTACGAACACAATTGAAGTCCCTGTAGGTTGGAGTTTGATGGAGGCTGCTATGCAAAATTCTATTGAAGGGATTCCAGCCGAATGTGGTGGAGGCTGCGCTTGTGCCACCTGTCACGTATATATAGAAGAAGACGATCTGAGTAAGCTTCCAGATCTAAGCGATATGGAGGGGGATATGCTGGAGTGCGTCGCGGCAGAGCGCTTGCCTGGGTCTCGTTTAAGTTGCCAAATTCGTATGACGGATGAAATGGGGGATTTAACTGTAACCATTCCATCAGAGCAGTTTTAAGATTGCTGGCGTGACTGGTGATGTTTTCGTTGTTGTTGGTGCGGGACAGGCTGGAATTCAAGTATGTAACTCACTGAGAAATTCTGGGTTCTCCGGTCAACTTATTTTAGTGGGTGATGAAGCTATTCTGCCTTACCAAAGACCGCCGCTGAGTAAATCTTTTTTGCTAGGTGACATCGACGAACAGCGACTTTTGTTTAGACCTCAATCTCATTTCGAGAAACAATCGATTGAACTACTGCTTGGTACCAAAGTGATTGCTATTGATAGGTCATCGAGAACGATTAGCTTAGAATGCGGCCGAACGTTAAATTACACAAAACTAGCTTTGACCACTGGGACAAGAGTGCGATTGCTTGATTGCGAAGGGGCTGTTAATACCCAAGTGCATTATATACGTAGCCTAAATGACAGTATTGCTTTAAGAAATAAGCTAGCAGAAGTTGAGCGCGTGGCTATTATAGGCGGTGGTTTTGTTGGACTGGAGGTTGCCGCCGTGACTCGAAAACTAGGTAAAGCCGTGACAGTTTATGAGGCTGAAGATCGGCTCATGGGGCGTGTTGTGTCGTCAATGCTCTCTGAGTTTTACAGTGATTTACATCGTGAAAATGGCGTCTCTCTGTGTCTGGGCGAGCGCATTGATAAAGTGGAAGTCTGTGACAACACTGTACAGATTTACACCAACAAACAGCATAGTTTGGACTGTGACATTATTGTGGCCGGTATAGGAGCTATTGCTAATGAAGAGATTGCATTAGAAGCCGGACTTAGCTGTGATCGAGGGATTATAGTTGATAATCGATGTCTTACCACTGATCCAGATATCGTTGCGGCTGGTGATTGTACTGTGCATTACAACCAGTTTGCTGGTAAAACCGTCCGGTTAGAGTCGGTGCAAAACGCCGTAGATCAGGCTAAGGTAGCTGCCTCTACAATGTTGAGTGGAGATTTGGTCTATGAGCAGGTTCCCTGGTTCTGGTCGGATCAATACGACGCCAAACTTCAGATAGCCGGCATTAATACGGACTATGATAAATATTTGACTGCAGGAAGAGTTGGGGATAATAGGTTTTCTATATTTTATTTCAAAGATGACTGTCTTATAGGAGCAGATTCAATTAACGATCCCTCATGTCACATGGCAGTACGTAAGATAATGACGACTAAAAGTGCGTCAATGACTCAGATTCAAGAGAATCTAGACGATTTAAAAAGCTTTGCCAAACAGTAGTTAAAGACGGTCAATATATTTGAGCCACCTGCTGGCTAGTAATGTTTTCTCTCCGGTATCAATTGCCTTAATGAAAGCGCTTCTTGATTCGGATAGTTTTTGTTGATTGAGTAGTATGATTCCCAGCATTATATTTGCGTCGGCGACAGAATTGAGATTGCCTTTTCTTATCCCTTCCTTTACCCAGTTAGATGCATCTAACCATTTCTCCTCATCGATAAATATCTGGGCAATCCGTAGATGAATATTTCCATGCGACGATAAAGAAGCAGCTTGCGTAAGAGGTTGAAGTGCAAGTTTTACTTCCTTTGCTTCCAGCCATGCATGACCGAGTAACTTTAGGTTTTGTTCTGATACTGGAAGCACTTTTTGCTTTAGAGCATGATCTAAAATTCTAGCAGCTTTATAAGGCGCGCCATTTGAAAGATGTAGATTTACTAATGCTTTAATCTCTATGATTTTGGACAGAGGCTTTATATCGTTTAAGGCTTCGAGTATTACTAACCGTGATTGACTTTTCCCTGCGAGACCATAGTTGTCCGCCAATCTATGAGCATATTCTCTTTTAGGGTACGTTTCGTTTAGTTCCTCCATTATGTTTACCATTTCGATATATTTTTCGGTAAGGAAATAACATGCATGCAAGATCTGGAGCCACTCTTCTTTAGGAGCTAAGCCTTTCGCTCGGTTTTTCTTCACAACTCTTAATATAGCTTCCAAGGCTATGAAATAATTACCTTGCATTAAATGAATGCGGCTTTCTAACACCGTCAAAACATCCAGACCTTCTAAGCCGACTTTTTGAAGCTTTGAAATTTCAGTGAGCGCGTCATCATATTCTTCGTTTACTGCCATTAATTGACAGAGAACTAAGTGAGAGTTTGAGCGTAACGTCTTCGGAATTCCTTCCAATGTTAGTATCTCTCGATATATGGCTATAGATTCATTTAGCTGTCCACCTCCATAAAGGAGCTGACCTTTTAATCCTAACCCTACAGCTTTTTCATAAGCAGAGATTGTTTTCTTGTCCAAATATTGATGGGCTAATTTTAATCCTAGCGCAAATTTTTCATTGTCTAGGGCTTTCTGTATTTCCGCAATTTCCGCATACGAATTAATAGAAATGCTGGGGATTTTTTCTGACCCTATAAGTGGAAAGCTAAAAATCAAAGTTATTAGCAGCGCAATAAGTTTTTTTAAAACAGAGGGGTCGTAATAGATTAGCGAGGACATGTTACTGCTCAAGACGGTACACGAACTTGTTACGTATTCCCGCGACAGTAACGGCTATGCCGTTCTCAATTCGTGGTTTGTATCTAAACTTTTTAACCGCCCGCAAGGAGGCAGCACTAAAGAGAGTATCACATTGATCAGTCACTACCGAAGCATCGCCAACAGAGCCGTCCGCCATAACAGTAAATTCAATCACACAGTTACCTTCACTTCCGCGATTGCGTGCCCGAGGGGGATAGACTGGTGCCACTTTTACTATGGGTAGCATCTCTCCCTCAGATTTAATGAGTGATATCGATTGGGGCGAAAGCTTCAATTCGTCCATAACAGCAATGTTGCTTGGTTGCTCATCCGGTAAGTTTAGTTGAGAAGCGGTCAGCCTATTAATGATATTCCGAGGCGGTTGTTGGTCACGGTTGGGTTTTGGAGGCTTTCCCTTCTTTTTGATCGTTGTTTCCTGCGGCGTGCTTCCAATGAAATCGACAAAGTGAAACGGTGTTGCCTGCTCTACCGTATTATTTGATCCTGTAACCAAGACTTGAATCAACGACAGGAGAACTATAGTGGTTATTAAGGCACATAGAAATGCTATGGATGAAACTTTTAGAGTTTTGGTCCAATTTGAGTTAGCTGGAGTCAATCTCATAGCATCAAAGTCTATCGAGGTTTCTTTGCTGAAATAGCTATATTTGTGACTCCAGCTGCCCTGATTTCGTCCATAACAGAGATCAGAGTATCTGTATAGGAGGCCTTATCTGGTTGCACTAACACTGTTCCTTGTGGATTCAAAGATATTAATCGCCGTATGTTGGGTTTGACCGCACGCAAATCAATTTCTCGTTTGTCCACCCAGATAGCGTTTTTTGAGTCGATTGCCACCAGTATGTGGGCTTTATTTTGAGTTACTGCGGTCTCCGCCGCAGATCGGTTAACTTCTATTCCGGCTTCTTTTACAAAAGTTGCAGTTACTATAAAAAAAATTAGCATAATGAATACTACGTCCAGCATTGGAGTGACATCTATAGCCGATGCAGTCTCTTCATCATCTATTATCGATTTAATTCTTTTCATCTTTATAATGATTTGTCTACTTGGGTTAAAAGTAGTTTATTACCAAAATCTCTATTTAGTTTTTCGACTGTATTTTTTAATACGGTTATTGCTAGAAGACCCGAGACTGCAGCGACCATACCTGCTACTGTTGGCAGGGTTGCTTTAGATACCCCAGCAGCTAACAGTCTAGCACCACCATCAGTCGACGCGGACATTGCATCAAAAACGTCGATCATTCCGGTGACAGTCCCTAGTAGTCCCAGTAATGGGCAGATCAAAATTAATATTTCTATTAACGAAATATTATGGAGTAAATCGTTTCGAAATTTTGACAAATAAAAGTGACGATATCTATTATGGACTCGCTTAGAAGATTTAATTAACTCTCTCCACTCTTGGATATACGAATCTTTGATGAGACTAGATCGATTTCTAAAGAAGTAAATGCGTTCGAAGATTACAGCCCACATTAAAAAAATGATCGCGGATATAACCATTATCACAACGCCGCCTTGCGTGAATAGAGCTAAGATCGGGAGTAGGATCCATTCAAGATTTAATAACTGACTCATCCGTACTAGTACCTGCGTGGTTGATTTTGGACATTGTATGGCTCGCAATAAGGCTTGTAACGGTCTCTTCTAGAAGGTGACTGATGGCGGATACGCGAGTCCCAAGCATGGTATGCGCGAGAAGTATTGGGATGGCAGTTATTAGTCCTAAGGCGGTAGTTACTAGAGCCTGAGAGATACCACCAGCCATTAGTTTTGGGTCACCGGTGCCGAACAGCGTAATTGATTGAAACGTGATAATCATACCCGTTACAGTACCTAGCAATCCGAGAAGTGGAGCAACGACCGCTATCGTTTTTAAAAATACCAACCGTTTTTTTAGAACTGGGATCTCGCGCAGTAATGCTTCGCTAAGTTTAAGTTCAACAGTCTCTGAATCGGCATCACGACAGTTTTCGTAAGCTGTTAATATACGCCCCATAGGATTACTTGTATTGAGCCGAGGATTTGTAATTTGAAAAATAACATCCTGCTTCATTTTTCTGAGAGCAACGAAGCGATTGATTCCTAATAAAACTCCAACCAATCCTAAAAGAATTATTATATATCCTATAAGTCCGCCCTGACCGACGCGATCACTAAGAAACGGCATGCGGTCTAGAAGTTCTAAGACTTGTCCTCGCGTTGGATCGATTGAGAATTGTTCATAACTATCTGTTGACTCATAAAATTTTTCCAGATATCTGAGGTGTTTTGCGATGGGTTGTCGTTCTAATATATTGATTTTCTGAGACACCGGGTTATAGGTTAAGTAACTGTTTTCATTGATTAAATTAAATAAACCCACTCGCTTTATTAGCGCCTTCTCTTCCATGCCACGTTCATTCAATACGGTAGCACTAAACATTTTGATTTTTGACGATTCCGTCATTTCTCGCTGCAACTCAAACCACAAATTTTCTAGTTCGTTTAATGAAACCAGCTGCTTGGTAGAGGCGACCTTTATCCTCAAATCTTCTAGCATTTTGATTCTATCTGGGAATTCTATTTGGGTGATCGAGTTTTCAAATTGTGCCTGAGTGGCTGAGGCGGTTTGTTGTACGGTTCCAGATAACTCTTTAAGGGTTCCCATCCTCGTGATTAATGCCGACTCCAAGTTAAGTATCGTTTTATCATTCTTATTAAACGTTTGCTCCAAGCGTCGCGCCTTTTTCTCTTCCTCCGCGAGGATTAATTTGATGTTTTTAAGGGCAACCTCGTGCTCTTTTTTTTCTATCTCAAAAATCTCAACTCGATGAATATTTTGGATTCTTTCAGATTGATGCTCAGATTTTATACTTTTAAGCAAAGTACCGAGCGAAAAAGTCTCAGTCGCAGGTATGTCATTTAAGAAAAACACGCCCACGCAGAAAAGAATTAATTTCAACTTATTCACCTTCAGAACCGAACGCTGTTTTAATGGGAATAGTAATTAAACTAGGCGGGAGGTTTTTCGAAGCAATTCTGATACCCTTCCGTATCTCGTTTTTATGAACGCGCCTATCGATCTTAGCCCACTTTTCCTTTGAGGAATTCCAATAAAGTGAGATCTCCATATTATTTGACTGGGCAAATAACGCAATTCTACCGAGCTTGAGGAAATTTACTTCCCGCGTTTTTCCGTCAACAATTAGATCGCCGACGTAAGTTTGAATTGTTCTCCCGTAATCGGTTTCGATTTCATAAGCTTCTATTACGCGTCTGTATTTCTCGGCAATGGTGACGTCCGCTCGCCGCATCATTTCTTCAAGCATTTTTACTCGATCCAAGCGTTCTGCATTTAAAAAAGGAAGATCATCTTTTATAAAAATTGAAAGCGTCTCAATCATCCTCAACAGTAGGGGAACTAATTGGCGCTCGAGTACTGATACACTTTTTATCGACTCTTTGAGATCGGTAATATCCGAATCTTGTTGTAAGATTTGTACTGACAGTAAGTCATTATAAGTCTTCAACTCTCGGACAATCTTGCCTATCTCAAAAATATTGTTTTTCAGATCGTCTGTGGTCGTTGCAAGCTCATTCACCTGCGTTTGCGCCGCAGCCGCATGACCGATGCGGGATTGGCCCGCTTTCAACACATCGGACAATATTTCCTCTGCGAACGCAAGGTTAGGCACTAAGGTATTAGAGAGCAAAAAACCAGTTAAAGTAATGACTAGCAAGTTTGATGATTTTTGTCTCAGGAACATGAGTGCAGCATTTGACCTTTAGCTTTCAGTAATAACGAACGCTGTGAGGTAGCGCCAAGCCGTCACGCGTACGGCTATAGACAACCGCAACCTAGCGGTATTTACTGTAGCAATTTCGGCGAATATTGGCAATACGTGTCTAGAAGGAGCAAGCGGGGGGGCGAATTTGTCTAGAATACTAATTATCGAAAGTGAGGTATCACCTGCTCGGCGAATATTTCTAAACATTCGTTCATTCTATCTACTGCGTACCCAGGGGGAACAGTCCACGTATAGTAACGTTCTATCCCTGTTTGCTCCGCATATTCACCTATAAGATCGCAGGCATGTTGAGGGCTTACGCAATTCAAGATCCCTAATTCTTTTAATTGATGCGCGTCACTAATCTCTGGGAAAAGGGCTTGCCCAGCCGAGGAAAGCCATGCATTATAAACTTTAATTTGATAAAGAACATGCGGAGCAATTTCTTTGTACGTTTGGTCTGGAGTTTTACTCGCGACGAGCCAGAAGTGCCCGCCAGCGAGCCGCGGCCTGTCAGTTAGATTAAGCCTATCCCATTCGTCGAGGTAAATTTTTGATTGTTCGACCATCTCTCCAGTTCCGATATATCCGGCTGCCAATCTAGCAGCTCGTTTAGGCGCAGCCGGCGCAAATCCACCGACCCACAATGGTGGCCCCTGAGGTTTTACGGGAAGCGGAGATAGTTTTATGTTGTTGAGTTGATAATGTTTTCCGGCATAAGTAACTGCATTACCAGACCAAAGTCCCTTAATCACGTCTAGTCCTTCGTCAATTAATTCTGCTCGCTTGGTTATATCTACGCCGAGCGCCGTAAATTCTTCAGGACGATACCCAATACCTACGCCCAGTTCGAAGCGACCGCCGGAAAGAATATCGATCGTGGCACTGTCCTCCGCTACTCTTACGGCATTATGTAGAGGCAAAAGTAGCACACCAGTTCCGATTTTAAGTACCGTGGTTTTTACCGCTACGGCGGCTGCGAGAGGCAAAATGGAAGGTGCATGACCGTCTTCGCAGAAGTGGTGCTCAGTTAGCCACACATCGTTATAACCAATTTGTTCGCAACGGACTATTTGCTCAATATGTTTCGCATAAAGTTCTGTCGGACTTGCAAACCATTGATTAGGATTTCGAAATGAATACCATAATCCGAACTGCAATTTTTTAGACACTAGTGTCGCCTACTTTAATTATTTCTTACTCTTAGACAACAGGATATGTAACATTACCTCGCACGTCTAGCTTTTACGGCGGTCGCGAGTGCTTCAAGCAAGGGTTCTGTTTGTTCCCAAGACATACAGGCGTCGGTAATACTTTGACCATATACTAAGTTAGAGGAGCCATCATGACTTTGTTTGCCCTCGTTCAGATGACTCTCGAGCATTACACCAAAAATATCGCGAGTGCCAGCTTCTACTTGCTCACATATATTAGCGACTACAGTGGGTTGCTTAAGATGATCTTTTCTACTATTCCCATGACTAGTATCGATCATAATACGACTGTTTACCCCGGCGTCACGCATTGCATCCGCGGCTATTTTGACCGACTCTTTATCGTAGTTTGGTCCCTGATTAGAGCCACGCAGGATAAGGTGGCAACTCTCGTTACCTTTAGTCTCTACGATAGCGGCGTTACCGCTTTTAGTAACGCCGAGAAAATGATGCGGATGCTGGGCTGCTCCTATTGCATCTATAGCAACTTGCACGCTGCCATCTGTTCCGTTTTTAAATCCGATAGGCATCGAGGAGCCTGAGGCGAGTTCTCGATGTATCTGTGATTCTGTCGTTCGAGCACCTATTGCACCCCACGAGATCAGATCTGCGATATATTGCGGCGTTACAACATCTAGGAATTCGCTGCCTGCGGGAATGTCGAGTTCCGCAAGATTTAAAAGTAGACCTCGGGCCATACGGAGACCCTTATTAATATCGAAGGTATTATCTAGCGCAGGATCATTGATCAAACCTTTCCATCCAATGGTGGTTCTGGGTTTCTCAAAGTAAACTCTCATGACGATAGCGAGTTCGCGGTTGAGGCGATTGATACAAGGCTTTAATCGGTTTGCGTACTCCAATGCAGCGTCTGTGTCGTGAATGGAACAAGGACCCACAACTATTAGTAATCGGTCATCGTTACCACTCAAGATAGCTTCGGTTTCGCCACGAGCTCTCGCGACTGTTTTGGTTGCGATTTCACTTGAAGGCAACTCTTCGGCTAAAACCGCTGGTGCGATTAGAGGGCTGAGACCGGCGATTCGCGCGTCGTCGGTAGTTTGGGGCATGAATTAATCTCCACTGCTAAGTTATGCTGGCTGGGAATGATAATGCGGCGCGTGCAGGATATCTACAAAAGAATGCTTCATTATCTAAACTACAATAAATTAGAACTACCAATTTGATAAATTATCAGAGCGCCAAAGTAGCCTAGACCCGTCATGTATACCCATGAGAAACTGGCCCATCCCCAACTGCCGGTCTCTTTTTTAATGACAGCGACAGTTGCCATGCACTGCAGGCACAGTGCGTAAAATATAAGCAGACCCAAAACCATTGGCATAGTATAGACGGGACGACCGTCGGCGTGAGTTTCTGCTTGGATTTTTTCGCTTAAGGTGATTAATTCCTCATCCGCTTCTGTGTCAACGGCATAAATAGTTCCTAGCGCGGCAATTACGACTTCCCGGGCGGGGAAAGAAGCTATTACCGCTGCAGTGACCTTCCAGTCCCACCCAAGAGGGGCAAAGAGAGGAGCTACTGTTCTACTCATCTTCCCAAGATAACTATCTGATAATGGCGGAGTGTGATCATGAATGTTTTCGGTATCTTGAGTGTTCTGGGGGAACGACGCTAAAAGCCAGATAACAAGCGAAATTGTGAAAATAACAGTGCCAGCGCGTTTTAGAAAAGTCGTCGCCCGCGACCATAATTTAAGACTCACAGAACGGAAACTCGGCAGTCGGTAAGGAGGCATCTCAAGAAGAAACCCAGACTTCGCCCTATTCCAGAAGATGCGACTGATTAACCAGGCCGTTAAACCGCCCCCAATAATTCCTAATAGGTATAGCCCAAGTAAAACAAGACCTTGAAGATAGATAATCCCTCCAAAAATATGATGGTTAGGGATGAACGCACCGATTAAGAGAGAGTAAATTGGTAATCGAGCGGCACATGTCATAAACGGAGCCGCCAATATTGTCGCCAATCTATCATGTTTATCGGCTATTATACGAGTACCCATAATACCGGGTACCGCACACGCAAAGCTTGACAGCATGGGTATAAACGATTGCCCTGAAAGACCCATCCCTCTCATGAGTTTGTCCATCAAGAAGGCCGCACGAGAAATATAGCCGGAATCTTCTAGAACAATTATAAAAGCAAATAGTATAAGGATCTGAGGTAAAAAGACTATCACGCTACCTACACCGCCGATTACCCCGTTACTTACGAAACTCCCCAGCAAACCCGGCCCAATAATATGTTCTGCTCTTTCCGACAGCCACCCAGTAAAATCGCTTATACCGTCAATTAGTGGGCCCGACCAAGCAAACACAGCTTGAAAGACTGCGCCCATTATGAGGATAAATAGCAAACTTCCGACAAGCGGGTGATTAAATGCTCGGTCTATTAATCTAAATATGTTTGGTCCTTGGATACTATTGATTGACTCTATGTTTTTTAAAATCGAGTTGATCCAACTGTATCTGTCTCTTGCTTCTATTGCGGCAATACTTCTTCCATTTCCAATTAAATTTCTGAGGCGTAGGGTTTCGGATGTGAATAGTTCACCATATCGCTTAGTTAGTCTTTTGTCTGCATGGCTGTCCTTATCTATGAAGGCCCGCCTCAGCTCGATATTATTTACGGAAATATTTCTCGCCGACAGCTCGCTTACGAGTTCTGTCATCGCAAGCTCGATTTTAGGGCTGACTTTTAAGCTAGGTACATGCTTAGATATCAGGCTGCTTTCTATTTCTGCTCGCAGTTCATCTATGCCGATCCCTTTGGCTGCGGAAACGGGGACTACTTTAACTCCGAGCTCGTGTTCAAGCTCGTGGACATTGATAGTTATGCCGCATGTTTCTAATCGGTCCGCCATGTTCAAGGCGACTACAACCGGCATTTCCGCCTCGAGTACTTGAGTGGCTAAAAATAGATTGCGTCTTAGATTAGTAGCATCAACTACGATGATCGCCAGGTCTGGGCGAGATAAGCCGGCAATATTACCTTCCAAGACGTCGACAGCAATTATCTCATCTGGAGATTGTGCTGTGAGGGAGTAGGTGCCCGGAACGTCCACAAGAGTAACTTCAGTGTGTCCAACTTTGGCGGTTCCCGAAACCTGCTCGACTGTCACTCCCGGAAAATTACTCACTTGCTGACGCAGACCAGTTAATGCATTAAATAAGGTACTTTTCCCAGTATTTGGGTTACCTATCGTTACAACGACGGGCCTACTATTTTTATTCATATTCATGAGTCAGTTAAAGTTGAATTAGCACTATCTCGGCATCAGCCTTTCTCATAGACAACCCGTACCCAGCAATATTTAATTCTATAGGATCACCGGATGGGGCAACTCGAATAACTTTAATCTCGACACCCTCGATTATTCCAAGTTGCATGAGCCTATCTGTCATACTATCTTCATACCTAAAGCCCAGCACCACACCTGACTGCCCCACTGCCAACTCACTTAGCGGCAAACTCATGACCAGTTAAATAAAGACTTAAGTTTTGAGACTGCACCACTATCGCGCGTCACGTGTATACCCGACGCTTCGTGATCGCTGAGAGCCCACTCATCGTTATTGGTAGCTATGAGACACGGGTTGCCGTGCGCCAATATGTTGACACGTGCCCCTGGAACTATTCCGCGAGAAGCTAGTTTTGCTAAAATGACATCCGTAGTATTTACTCGCGTAATTACCCCAGAATCGCCACGTTTTAGTTGAGATAATGTCACCCTGTAGCATACTCATATTGTTAGTACTTTCGATTGTAAGCCAAATATTAATAATTCGTAACTACGATACAGAAGAAAATCGGTGTTTTTATGTCTATCGGGGACTATTTTCTAGATGTTAGCCTGTAGTAGGGTGATATTTCTGGGGCTATGTCATTCACATGAAGGGCTTTAATATGGTTCCAGAAGTGGGTTGTGAAAATATCGCCATGCTGATTTAAAAGGAATTCTTTCAGGTCCTTTTTGAGGGCTAAAAATTTGATAAATTCTTCTGGGAATATATCGTCTTTATTAACGTGGAACCAGGGTTTCCCGCGCAATTCATCTTCATTATTCCTGGCCTCAGGTAAAGATTTAAAATTGCATGAAGTGAGGAGGCTGAGCTCGTCATAGTCGTAAAAAATCACTCGGCCATGTCTTGATACCCCAAAGTTTTTTAATAATAGGTCTCCTGGGAAAATATTCGTGAGAGCTAGATCTTTTATAGCTTGTCCATAGTCTAATATCGCATTTTTTACCAATTGTTGATCTTGATCTTTTACAAACAAGTTCAAAGGAATGAGTCGCCGCTCAGAGTAAAGATGATCTATGATTAATTTCTCTCCACTGATTTGTACACTATTAGAACAATCGCTTAAAAGTTCATCCAAAATATGTGTGTCAAAGTGTTTGAGTTGAAACTCGATATTTCGAAACTCTTGCGAATCAATGAGCCTACCCGCTCGGTCATGTTCGTAGACGAATTGGTACTTGTTCTTCACTTCCGCGTGATTAATCGTTTTTGGATGGCCAAAGTTATCTCGCATAACCTTGAAAACTAAGTCATATGAAGGCATTGTGAACACAAGCATTACCAGGCCACGTTCTCCTTCGGCGTGTGTGAAGAGATCGTTTTCCGAGGCAGTTTCTAAATGATTGTAAAGTGACCTCGCTCTTTCAGTTTTACCCTGTCTCGCTCGCCCTAGAATGGTATGTAGTTCGTCGAGCGCTTTATGAGGGATGAGCGAGCTAATAAATTGGATCGCGCCCTCCACGGGCTCCACGTCAACCATAAAATATGATCTAGTAAAACCAAAAAGCACACTTATCTCATCTACTGTATTAAGAACCGCCTCAGTTCGAACTCCCTCTGCAGAGTTGGCTAGGGCAATGACAAAAGGGTAGGATAAAGTCTCTGAATATACTTTCCCCACAAAAAAAGCTCTGCTTGATTGGTAGAAAACATCGGTCATAATGTCAATTCGTCTGAAAAATTCGTCGTTATCTAAAGTTTCGGGAATAACTTCATTAATCTTCTCGCAAATAAAGGAGACATCATCCTCAATATCAACGTATGGAGAATTGAACGCGAAAGCCGTGAACATTTGTTTTACGGTATGCCGCATACCATCCCAGTTTAGATAGCAGGAGAGTTCGGCGGGATATTTGTCGGGGGCAGCTTGGGAAATTATTCCAGAAGTATCGGACACTTGTGTCGGGTCCAGTCCGTTTTCATGCAGCACACTGCGGTATACAGAGTTAAAAAATGTTTTTGCAAAGCCAGCGTCAGGGATCCCTTCTACTCGCGACCAGTATTGCTTCTTTAACGCGTCAAAACCACGCAACCCGTCTAGCGACGTGACATCACTTGAAATTTTAAGAGCGTTGACCGTGCGTTCGACCGATTTCTCATAGAGGTCTATTCTCTCTTTGAGGTCGTCCCGACCACCAGCCCAATCTAAGGTTTCGAAACGTTGCCTAGCCCTTTGCGTAATACGTCTGAAATTTTGATTGTATTTGGTAAACTGCTCGTAGATCAGTCTCGCTTCAGTCTTGTTCAAGTTACAAAAATTGCGTACGTAGTGTCCAACAAATTAGGACGAATCATAGCTTCTACAAGTTAGAAATAAGTGCATCAGCAAACTGACTGCATTTCACTTCAGTAGCACCATCCATCATTCTGGCAAAGTCATAGGTAACTATTTTTTGATCAATAGTTTTGTCCATCGCGTTAATAACGAGATCTGCGGCTTCTGTCCATCCTAGGTAACGGAGCATCATTTCTCCAGATAGTAGCAAGGAGCCCGGGTTAACCTTATCTTGGCCAGCGTATTTCGGCGCGGTACCGTGCGTAGCTTCGAAGATAGCATGTCCGGTATCATAATTGATGTTACCTCCTGGAGCGATTCCTATTCCTCCTACCTGAGCAGCCAGGGCATCGGAAAGGTAATCCCCGTTCAGGTTCATGGTTGCTATCACATCAAATTCGCTAGGGCGAGTAAGTACTTGTTGCAGGGTTATGTCCGCAATAGCATCTTTTACTAGTATCTTTCCCTCGGAAAGAGCCTTGTCTTGTTCCAAATTGGCAGCATTAGCACCTTTAGCTGCGGCAGTTCGATCATATTGATCCCAAGTATAGGTTGAGTTTTTAAATTCCCCTTCGGCTAGCTCATACCCCCAGTTGCGGAACGCGCCTTCGGTATATTTCATAATATTCCCTTTATGCACAAAGGTAAGGCTTTTCCTGTTATTTTCTATCGCATACTTTATGGCGGCTCTGACAAGTCGTTCCGTTCCTTGTTGCGAAACTGGCTTGATTCCAATGCCAGAAGTTTCTGGGAATCGGATTTTTTTGAAAAGATCTGGGAAGCTCTTGGAGAAAAGATCCATGAATTTTTCATTTTCGACGCTGCCGTTCTCAAACTCAATTCCGGCGTAAATGTCTTCGGTATTCTCCCGGAATATAACCATGTTTACGTTTTCTGGATTTCTAACGGGAGAGGGGACGCCATTAAACCATCTCACTGGTCTACAACAAACATAGAGATCCAGTATTTGTCTTAGGGCTACATTTAGTGAGCTTATTCCTCCGCCTATAGGAGTAGTCAAAGGTCCTTTTATTGCGACTAGAAACTCTCGACAGGCATCCAGAGTTTGATCAGGAAGCCACGAACCAGTTTCATTATTAGCCTTTTCTCCAGCCAGCACTTCCATCCAATGTATTTTCCTATTATCCCCATAAGCCTTTCGCACAGCCGCGTCCAGAACTTTCTGACTAGCTGGCCATACGTCTACGCCAATTCCATCCCCCTCTATAAAGGGAATGATCGGATTATCAGGGACGTCCAACACGCTATTGTTGATTGTCACTTTGGAACCATCGGCGGGGACATTAAAATATGTGGACACTATTCTTTCTCCATTAATCGTAATTTCGAAATATTCACACCAAGATACTCTTACACTTTGACGACCGACTCGAAATATTACGAGTGGCGGAATTAGTATCTACATTCGTTAACTATGTATTATAGTGCAAGTATATATTTTGGTAACCCTCTGTTGCAAAAGATTTGAGCTCATGAGTTGTAAAGAGACACTTACTGTCATTATAGGCAATGGTTATTTGTCTGGTTTTCTTATTCCTTTGTTGACCCCTTCAGATGTAATAGCGCTTAATCGGGCGCGCTCATTTAATCCAGGGCTTAAGTGCTTCAAGACGGTTGAGCAGATAAAATGTGATGTTTTCTCTGAGTCATCTTTGCAGCGCTTAGCGGTTATGATAGGAGCTCGGCCAGTAAAAATATACTGTCTACTACCTCCCTCATCCTATGGAGATCAAGCGAAAAAAATATCTTTAGAACCGCTTTTTAAAACACTAAGTAATGTCGATATTGATGGCTTAGTGGTTACTTCTAGTACTGCGGTATATGGTGACGAGGAGAGAGAGGTGTCTCGCTCAAGTACTATAGACACTAGGACGAGGAGGGCTTCATCTCTTTTGCAGATTGAACAGCTCTGGCAGTCCTTTTACTCTGAAACTCGGGTGGTTAGGCTAGCTGGTCTCTATGGTCCGGGACGAATTATTGGGAGAGGCGCGGTTCAATCTCAAGAGCATATCCGTGGGTCCAGTTCTACCTGGTTAAATTTGCTTCGCATAGAAGACGCTGCGGTAGCGGTCCATGCGGCTATGTTGAGTAAGTCTCCGGAAAAAATTTTCCTTATAAGCGACGGAAATCCCGTAAAGCGGAGTGATTATTACGATTACTTATATCGCCTCACTAGCGAATCAGAAAATCTCGGATGCGGTCCTGTCTTCGAAAAGAGCAGCACTGGTGGTAAGAGATGTAATTCTTTAGATAGCTGGCAGTGCATAGATTGCATGCCGAGCTTTCCAGACTATAAGACTAGTTTGGATAGTCTCTTCAAATAACGAGTTAGTATTATAGGTCGAATGGATGGAGAAGTTTAAATCAGGTGTGCGCTGCGCCGCAGTGAAGCTAATGATGTGCTTATTGATTTATGGCGGCTTTAACTTTACTTCAGCAGATACTGAGGCGCTTCAGATACAATTTTCAGGCTCCACAAATGCTGTCTTTTTCGCTGAGATAGCATCGGATGGCGAGTCTCGGGCCAAGGGTTTGATGCATAGAACTCATCTTCCGGAATGTAGCGGAATGTGGTTTGATTTTGGGAGTCCAAGAGTTGTTAGCATGTGGATGAGAGACACCCTTGTTCCTTTAGACATTATTTTTGTTGGGCGCGACTTACGAGTTCGCGCTATTTTTCAAAATGCTGCTCCATTATCAGACTCATTGATAAAATCGCCACAAGCTACGCAATATGTTTTAGAAATTAACGGTGGAAAAGCAGTTAAAAATAATCTCGCGGTCGGCCAACAAGTAACCATTGGACCTCGAAAAAACTTGGCTAGTCTCACATCGCGGTTGAAATGCAGCTAAACTGTGTCTTAATCACGGGCGCGACTTTTTTGTCTAAACCATTCGGGGACTCTTGGGCTTTGCACCATATCGTAGTCGTCGTACGGCTTTATGTCTAAAACAGGCGTACCATCGAACGCGTCTAGTCCCTTTACCGTAATTTCATCTATTTCAGTCGATAATAGTTGCACCACCGCAAGGCCCAAAGAGTTAGGATGATTCCTTCCACGAAGGGCAAAAGCACCAACTTTTTCGAAAGTTGTGTCGCCGCGAGGATGAGTCACTAAGGGTAAATCTGTAACTCGATCCATCCAGAATATCACCATGAGATGAGAATAAGCCTCTATACCGAGCAAGCCTTCTTGGTATTGGGGGAATACCTTAATTGTGGTGATCATGTCTTTACGATTTTTCGCAACGAGTCTGTCAGGGGTGTCAGTATGGCAAACTGCTATTTGGTGCAGCGGGACGGCGTCAAATTGCATTGATTTCTCTTTTCATAAGTCGCTAAATACGATACGGTGCCGTACTAGTCATCCTAGCACTTTGATAAAAAATGGTGTCCAGGAAACAATCAGCAATAAGTAGACAATCGCTTCGAGCTTTAGGATACGCTGTAAGCGCGCTTTTTCAGCAGGTTCAGCATTCGTTATGAAGATTCTCGTCATTGTCATCTCCAAGGGGATTGCGAACACTAGCATCATCATAATTGAGGGTGCTAGGACGGAAGGAACAATCCTCCAGTCATGCATATATGTGTTGCCATCAGCAAAAACAGACAGAATTATGACTAATAAGGCTATAGTAAGTAATCCAAGTCGGAGAGTCCCAAAGTCGGTTAATTTCATCATTATTTTGCTACTCAATTAGGCCCAGTTAGGCTAATTTTTAAAAATTTTATAAAAAACAGTTAGTTACAAGATTAAAATGGCCTTCAATTTAGTTGCTGTAGCCATAGTAGTAGCGTATCATCTCTATTGTCTAAAAGGGAGTTAAGTTAAACGGTAGTTTACAGCACAGCGACCTCTTACCCAAGATGTAGTGGTGTTAAAACTATCATCCACAACATATACCCTTATTAATAGGGGGGAGAATATTAAATGTTAGATACAGCTAAAAGATTTTTACGAGAAGTAGTCGATATTGGTTTACTGTTGATCGCTGTAGCGGTCATCCTGCAGGTCATATTTGGATCTGCTGTGCCTTTCGTGGGCGGAGATATCGTAGCCAATTTGTTAGGTATAGTGACTACGCTTGGTGATGGCGGACTAGTTGGTTTGATTGCCGTAGGGATTATTCTCTACCTGATCAACAAAAACTCCTAGAAGCTATCCTTGACGACATAAAAGCCCCTGTTTTACAGGGGCTTTTTTTTGGGCGACGAAGTCGTGTACTCATTTAAGGTATAGTTGATGAAAGATAGTTACTCAAAGTTCTCGGCGCGATTTTTGGGCAGGACTGGAACGAAGCTCCTGATGGATGATCTGGGCGAGGTCTCAGCTAATCCGGGTTATATCAATCTTGGAGGAGGAAATCCAGCTTTAATACCAGAGATGACACGTAGATTCCGAGAGTCAATACGAGAGCTCGTTGATAGCGGGGAATTCGATAAGTTGGTTTCTACCTACGAAAGCCCGCAGGGAAATGATTTGTTTATACGTGCCGTGCAGGAGTTTCTCAAGGATACGCTTGGATGGGATGTAAACGAAAGTAATATCGTTGTTACAAATGGGAGCCAGTCGAGCTTCTTTACCTTATTCAACCTTTTTGCAGGACCATGCATGGATGGGGTAAATAGAAGCATCCTACTGCCCATGACGCCAGAGTATATTAGCTACGGTGATCTTTTAGTTAATGAAGGTAGTCTTGTCAGTCATTTGCCCAAAATAAATGAAATCGATGACACCTTCTTTAAATACAGTATAAAGTTTGACGATTTAAGAGTCTCCAAAGAGATCGGAGCGGTGTGCGTCAGTCGACCGTCTAATCCTTCAGGAAACGTTATTACGGACAGTGAGATGGGGAAACTAATCGAACTGACTGAAAAGCATGAGCTTCCATTGATTATTGATAGCGCTTATGGCCAGCCATTTCCGGAAATCTTGTTTAAAGACGTATCGCTGCCATTTTCTAAAGGAGCGATATACTGCTTTAGTCTCTCAAAACTTGGTCTCGCCGGTCTTCGAACTGGCGTTGTTGTCGCTGAAAAACCCATAATAGACGCTATAAAAAGTATCAATGCGGTTACCAGTTTGTCGGTCAATGCAGTCGGTTCATTGTTGGTTTTAAAGCTGATCAAATCGCGCGCAATTACAGCTTTATCGCGAGATGTGGTGAAACCATTTTATAAAGCTCGTCTCTTGACGACGCTAGATTTATGCGGACTCTACTTTAGAGACTTGGGCGTGCGGATACATAGGCCTGATGGAGCTTTCTTTTTGTGGTTATGGATCCCAGATCTGCCGATTACGTCCAGCGAATTATATCACCGGATTAAAGCGCGGGGCGTATTAGTGATACCAGGGAACTATTTTTTCCCAGGAATATCAGATTCGTGGGAGCATAAAAACCAATGCCTGCGCTTGTCATATGCGCAAGATGTAGAATCTATTGAGAGGGGACTGCAGGTAATAAGTCAAGAGATCCGCGCAGCTTTGAAGCACTAACGACAAAAATGCACATTTTCACATCCGAGGAGTTTCAAGTGCCTCTGCCACAGCGGCACCGTTTCCCTATGCAAAAATATCATATTTTGCGATCAATGGTTGATGAAAATTTGCTTGGGAGAGTCACGTTAGAATCGGCGAGGCTGGCGAGTCGTGGCGAGCTAGAGTTAGGTCACAGCAAAGAGTATGTTGAGAAAATTTTAGCCGGCAGTCTGACGAGGCGAGAAGTACAAAAAATGGGTTTTCCCTGGTCTACTAATTTAGTGTCTAGAGCCCGGCAATCTGTTGGAGCTACACTAGCTGCAACAGAAATTGCCAAAAAAGAGAAAGTTTCTATTAGTTTGGCTGGAGGTACTCATCACGCAAGGTACGAGCGGGCTTCAGGATTTTGCTTATTTAATGATGTTGCGATAGCGACAATCAGCGAGCTTAGAACAAACAGCAAATCTAGAGTCTTGGTTATAGATTGTGATGTGCATCAAGGTGATGGGACGGCCGAAATTCTTCTTGAATGCGAGCGAGCCTATACCTTATCTATCCATTCCGCTCGTAATTTTCCGCATAAGAAGGCGCACAGTGACTACGACATAGAACTGCTAGATGGGACAGAAGATACCGAATACCTGGAAAAGTTAAGCGATGGGTTGTCGAGAGTGAAAGATGAGTTCGACCCATCCTTAATATTCTTTAATGCAGGCGTGGATGTTCATAAGAACGACCGGTTGGGTAGGCTTAATTTAAGCACAGAGGGCCTTCGGCAGCGAGATGCTATGGTTTATAATTTCGCCCGCACTTGTTCGGCCAGTTTGATTGCTGTAATGGGAGGTGGGTACGGTTCTAGTGCTGTTCAGATAGCTGGACTGCATTATCAAACAGTGGTGGAGGCTTATCGGAGCTGGAAGTCAATTAATATAGATAGTGAGAGCCTAGCGAAATAAATCTAATATGGATTTGACGCTAGGCTTTATTAGCCTTTCAATTGCACTTTTTTTGCGTTCTGCTTTGATTCTATAAACGTCACGCGATAATACTCTTTGCATGATAACCTCATCGCTAGTTGCGATCTCATCAACTAGACCGAGTTCTAAGGCTTTCGAACCAAACCAGTGCTCTCCGGTGGCTATCTTGTCGACATCAAGATTAGGACGAAACCTCATAACGAATTCTTTAAAAAGCTCGTGCGCTTCATCAAGCTCCGACTGGAACTTAGTTCTACCCTCTAGAGTATTTTCTCCGAACATTGTCAGAGTGCGCTTATGTTCGCCTGCGGTGATCTGTTCATACTCTATATTTTTTTCTTTAAGCACTTTGTTGAAGTTCGGGATTTGAGCGATTACGCCTATAGAACCCACAATAGCGAATGGCGCTGCGGACAACTTGTCGGCCACGCAGGCCATCATGTAGCCGCCGCTCGCCGCAATACTATCAACGCAAACCGTAAGAGTGATACCTTTATCACGAATTCTACTTAATTGAGATGCTGCCAAGCCGTAGCCGTGGATAGTGCCGCCCCCACTATTCAATACGACGATGACCTCATCATCACTTGACGCAACAAGTAGTATGGCAGTAATTTCTCGCCTCAGTTGCTCCACTTGGCTGGCTTTAATATCGCCTTCAAATTGGCAAATAAATGAGCGCTTTTTATGCGGTGATTTGGAATTTTTTTTTCGAGAATTTTTAAGGTCTTTACGGTATTTTGTTAATTTCTTCTTATCGGATAACACCGTTTCAAATGCGAGCTTAGAGTCTTCGAAGTTCGCATTTATGTGTTCTATGGCAATTTTAGTGGTGTCGTTTCTATCGCTGCTTTTCCCTCTTATTATTAAAATGATTGGTAAAAAGATTAGCAGAACAATTGTGAGTGTCTTTAGGGCGAAATAACTGTAGTTTAGTAAGTATTCAATCATTGGTATGCCTTATTTTTTTCCTGATATAGCACGATTAAAAGAAGAAAAGTTTCACAATGAGTGCCACAATACATATCCTGAACACTGTCCTCACAGTTTGTTCTCCTTTTGAAATAGAGAACCTCGCGGAGAGCCAGCTGCCAATTACAGATCCCGATGCCAATGTGAGTCCTGCTAACCAAAAGATTTGATTATGGATGTAGAAAATTCCCAGACTGCATAATGACGCAGGTATTATCATCCGCATTTTATGCACGTTAGTTTGCAGCATATTTATTTTTCCGATCCCCAAAAGCGCAGCCATTATCAGAAACCCGATCCCTATATGAATTACGCCACCGTAAAAACCAATAACAATGATTGCAATATATGTTAACGCTGGGTTTGATAATTTACCGTCGGACTGTTCAGGATCATTGTGTTTGGTCAGCCTATTCTCTATTTCTGTGGCCACCAGAACCAAAAACATCACCGCGCCTAGCAAGCGGTTGAACCAAGCGCCGTCGATTTGTGTTCCCCAGACGGCACCTAGGATGCTTCCAGGAACGAGACATAGCGAGAGAAAGATGCTCTCACGAAAGTTTTGGGCACCTGATTTTAAAAAAGTGATCGACGCGGTTAAAGACTGGACGACTATACTAATTCTATTGGTACCATTAGCAGCCGGCCCTTCAAACCCTAAGAAAAGAAGCGCGGGTACGGATAGCAGGGACCCACCCCCAGCTATTACATTAATAAAACCTGCCGCCGCGCCGGCTACAGCGAGCAAACAGTATTCGTAGGCTAACATTTAAAGTCCTGTAGATTTTGAGTTACTAATGTTGGATTGTATACGAAGTTAGTCTGCGTTGGCATAAGTGACTTCTGAATTTGATTTTAGGAAAATCTATCCAACAACAGGTACAATAGAGGTATGGAACTTTTTGTTAAATTTGATTTTGCTGCGTCCCGAAGCCTCACTAAACTGCCAAAAGCGCACCCGTGCAGCAGGGTGCACGGACATACGTTTGAAGTGCAAATAACACTAGTCGGAGAAGTGGATCCAAGTACAGGCTTTATGGTTGATTTCTCGTTTGTTGAGGAAAAACTAGACCACGTGAAAGCCATTGTTGATCACCGATACTTAAATGATATTAATGGTTTGGAGAATCCCACGACCGAGATCTTAGCGCAATGGTTATGGCAATATCTGTCCCGTGACCTACCTACTCTAACGGAGATCAGCGTCCAAGAACATTATTCTCGAGGAGTAATCTATAGAGGAGACTAAGGCGGAAGGCTATTTAATTAGGCATTGGATGCCAGCCTGCGTCGGCCCATAATTGGCCACTAACAGCTGAGTTTCTTATTAAAAATGATATAGCATCTGCTATCTCTTCCGGTCGGATTAGACGCTTGATTTGGGTTGCGGGAAGAATTTCCGTGTCGATATATTCGTTACCTAGTGCTCTGACCATTGGCGTATCGGTAAAGCCCGGGTGCAGAACTGCACACCGGATACCGTAAAATATGGCTTCTTTCATTAGAGTTGAAGCTGCGCCTTCCAATCCAACTTTGGTAGAAGCGTAAGCAATTTGGCCCTTGTTTCCTTGCGACGATACTGAACCAATAAATATTACCACTCCTTGTGTCCCCTCATTAGGGGTCCATTTTTTTAATCCTTTACTAAAGCGACTCTCAGCAAGTTGAGCCACCATCTCCAGTGCCCAATAGGTTGGGGCTATCAAGTTCACCTCAACTACTTGGCGAAAATTTTCTATTGGATAAATATTCGCGGTGCCTTTTTCCTTATTTAGCTTTACAGCTAAGGCGTCTCTAGTTATCCCAGCGGCAGGAACACAGATGTTTACCGCGCCATAATTTTCTCGCATATGATTAAACACATGTTTTCTAAAATCATGATCTGTCGCGTCACCTTGGAAAGGAATTGCAATTGTGTTTCCTCTCATCCGATTTAGTTCTTTCGCTAGTTCTACAATCCCATCGGACAAATCCACTAGTGCGATTGCCGCAATTTTGTGTTTCTGCAGCTCTATTGCCGCCGCCCGGCCAATACCACTAGCAGCGCCTGTAATAATTCCTATTTTACCTTCAATGTCCACCAATCACCCTATATTGTTTGAAACTCAGACCGGCATTATAGTCTTAAGATTATGCAGTGCAACGTAAATTGATAGTCATTAGTTTTCTGATCCGAGGACTTCTACTGGGTGCAGTGATGAAGCTCGATAGGCAGGATAGACAGATGCGATAATAGTGAGAAGTAAGCACGATAGAAAAATTACGGTAACATCTGATCCCCGCACCCAGGTGGGTAGGTGGTCTATGAGGTAAACGTCGGGGTTGATTAACTGACGACCTATCAGTTCGCCAAGTACCTCAACAATGCGATTTGCGTTTAAGGAAAGGAGTAGCCCGAGGAAAACTCCGAGAAAGGCTCCCAGAAGGCCTATAATTGATCCGTGGAATAGAAATATCAGAGCTACTCGTAACTTGGTTGCCCCCATACTTTTTAGAATACCAATAGCTCCTGCTTTTTTATGCACCATCAGAAGCACATTACTAGCGATACTAAATGAGGAGATGGCGACTATCAACATCAGTACTACAAATAGAACTCGTTTTTGTGATTGGATCGCCTGAAAGAATTGGTAATTGTACTCAGTCCAATCGATGATGGAGAGGTCGGTAGATATAGATTGAGTAATTTGTCTTAGGGTCTTGGGAGCATTTTCAGCCGACGCTAACTTTACTCGGAAGCCTGAGATACTTCCTTTTGCTAAGAACAACCTTTGCGCAGTCTCTAAGCTGGTCATTAGAATGCGATTATCGTAATCTGCCATCCCGGTATTGATAAATCCTATTAAATGGAGCTTTTTAAATGAGGGAGAAGTGAAGTGGCCACGCTCATCCCATTGGGGCACCATAATGGCGAAGTCGTCTCCAATAGAAAGCTGCAAGTCTGAAGCGAGTCCTTCACCGATTAAAACCGTATTTTCCCCATTATTAAGTGATTTATAGGCTTCATCTTGGGAGAATTTCTTAATGTTTGTAACGCGATCCTCTAAGCTAGGAATGATGCCTTCTAACATCACACTTTTAATTTTCCCATTTG
The DNA here is from genome assembly GCA_938075585.1 of uncultured Gammaproteobacteria bacterium. GTDB lineage: Bacteria > Pseudomonadota > Gammaproteobacteria > UBA4457. The sequence continues at coordinate 37,424 of CALJHG010000023.1, forward strand.
TCTTAACCATTGCCCCTTGACTTATGAAGGGTGAGATAGCCTGTGTCATTTTAGTTGTGTCAATTTGCGTCTGAACTGATTCCCAGTTGTTTAGTTTGCCTGTTCGGTCAAACAGAATTCCGTGCGAGCTAATACCTATTGCGTAACGCCGTACTTCTTTTTCAAAGCCATTCATAGTTGACATCACGATAACTAGCGCAGCGACACCGAGTACTACCCCAGAAATAGACATTAAGACGGTAAGTGAGCCGAAGTTGTTCTTGTTCGGTTGGAGTAGCCTTAGTCCGATAAATATTACTGACTGGGCACTACTATTCATGCTGATCGTTCTTTACAATTATCTCGATGCATAGCTTTCTAAAGTCTCGAGAGGCACCGAGACTAAGACGGACTGATCGGTAGCCTCCAAATCTAAGGGGACCACTAGGCCCGCGTTTTTAGCTGCGATCCATCGCGACAGGCAAACACACCAGCGATCGCCAGGCAACAGTCCTGGGAAGCCAATTTGCAATTGCGGGGTGATAAGATCATTCCCATTTGCTCTTGAAAATAGCAAGAATTCTTCAGTCATTTCTACACAGATTGTGTGTTCACCAATATCGTCGTCGCAGGCCTGGCAGCAGCCATTTCTGAGGAATCCTGTAAGTGGGTCACCAGAACATTTTTGAAGGGGCATCCCATAAATATTTAACATATTACTCTCTGGCTTAGCTTTCGTTCAGTAACGCGATTATAGTCTATTTTTGGGGTATCATGTTTTACGATAAAAAAAACGCTGGTGCTCCTTTGAGCCTACCGCAAATTTCAAATAAATATCAATATCATGAGGGATCTTTTGTGTCTAAAGTACATTCAATTTCTAAACATATTCCGGATGAAACATTACCAGGTAGAGCCGATAAAATGAGATTAAATGCGCAACATCAGGTGCTAGACACCCATATGTTACCCCCTTTCCCTAAAGGGATGTCTTTCATTTTATTTGGTATGGGTTGTTTTTGGGGGGTGGAAAGAAAATTTTGGCTTCTACCAGAGATACATACTACTTCTGTCGGGTATGCCGGCGGCGTGACCCCTAACCCTACTTATGAGGAAGTTTGCAGCGGACTGACTGGCCATACCGAGGTGGTGTGCGTGGTTTATGATTCGAGCTTAATATCTCATAATGAGCTGTTGAATATATTCTGGGAATGTCACGACCCCACACAGGGTATGAAACAAGGTAATGACAGAGGGTCTCAATACCGTTCCGCTATTTATTGTGAAACTCAGGAGCAAGTTGTCGCAGCATTGGATAGTAGGGACGATTACCAGATTTGTTTGACTGGTCAGGGTTTTTCCGCAATCACTACTGAAATATTGATTAATCAGCCATACTATTATGCTGAGGAATATCATCAGCAATACCTATACAAGAATCCCCATGGCTACTGTGCTATGCAGGGTACAGGAGTTGCTATGCGTTCCGGAGATAACAGTTTGTGAACCAATCTTGGGATCCTAAATTATATTCTCGAGATGCTGCGTTTGTTTCCAATTACGGGGCCGAACTTTTGTCTATGCTCGGCTCTGCAGAAGGGCGTAGTCTTTTAGATTTAGGCTGTGGAGAGGGAGCGCTAACCGAAAAACTATTATCGCTTGGTTGGAATGTTACCGGCGTTGACTCTAGTGAAGAGCAAGTACGCGCTGCATTAACTAAGGGAATTAGTGCAAAAGTAATGGACGGTGAAGATCTTAAATTTGACAAAACGTTTGATTGTGTAATGAGCAACGCGGCTCTGCACTGGATGAAAAACCCTGAAAAAGTTTTAGACGGTGTCTGGAACGCATTGAAGGTTGGGGGAATCTTTGTAGGTGAAATGGGGGCATACGGGAACGTTGAGAGCGTGGTACAAATAGCTAGTAATATTCTTATGGAAAAAGGGTTTGATCCGAAAGAATTCAATCCTTGGTACTTCCCTGCAGAAAACGAATATTCTGAGTTACTTATTGCTAGAGGGTTTGTGGTCGAAAGTATCCAAACATTCAGACGTCCAACTGAGCTTCCTGGAGACATTCTTGACTGGTTGACCATATTTGCCCAGAGTTTTACATCGCCATTAAAAAGCAGTGATAAGAAAATATTTTATTGTGAAATGAGGGAGCGACTTAAAAGTCAGCTGCTTTCGGATGAAGGAAAATGGGTCGTTGATTACGTTCGCCTTCGTTTTAAGGTTTTACGTTTAGTGTAGATTTTGAGGATAAAAAATGGCTAGTAATAGGATATCTTGGGTGCAAAAAAAACACACAGAGGGAGTGATTGTTGAGGCAAAGATAAATGGAGATAAGACATTAAATTTGGTTGATCAATCTATATTAGAAACGATGACCTATGAACTTAAGAAGATCTTGGAAATTGACAATCTAAGATGCGTGTTCTTGTCCGGTTCTTCTGATAAGGCGTTCATAGGTGGCGCTAATCTTAAATCATTAAACGCACTAGAGGTCGCCACAGCCGAAAAATTCATCAGTTCGATCCACCACTTTTGCGAAACGATTCTGCATGCGAGAGTACCTGTCATCGCAGTCCTAAAGGGCTATTGTCTAGGGGCGGGATTAGAAATTGCCGCCGCTTGTGATTTTAGAATAGGGGACTCGTCTGTTTTTTGTGGTATGCCGGAGGTTCGAGTAGGAGTGCCCTCTGTTGTAGAAGCGGTCTTGCTGCCAGAATTGATAGGTTGGGGTAAGGCGAGAGAGTTGATGCTTCGGGGTAATATCATTGATGCGAAGGAGTGTCGGCGGATAGGTCTAATTGAACACTTAGAAGATGGTGATAAGTTGGATTCACTGTTGAATGAGATTACAGCGGACATCTTAAGTGGTGGCCCTGAGGCGATTGCAAGTCAAAAGCTGCTTTTTAGAGATTGGAAGGGCTCACAATACGATGAAGCGATCAGGGCGGGTGTGGATGCATTTATAAAAGCGTACGAGACTGAAGAACCTAAAGTAAAAATTAACAATTTCTTTAATAATTAGAGTCAAGTTTCCAGTTGTAAGTTTATTGCATTGTCAGTTTAGGTTTTGATTGAACATACCAATCGCTCAAAATCCTAGCAGTTTCGTTGAGCAGGATGTCAAACTCAGGTTCATCAGAATCGTCTGATGGCTTATCAGAATTTTCTTCTTGGGCCGCGCTAATATATGACGGAAGTAGTTCGCGTCCTTGAGCTTTTCGGATTTTGTTTTCAAGAGCGCGCTGAGTTCTTCGACTGACGTCGTATTCATTTTTCCGGTTTTCTTCTATAAGAGACAAAATACTTTTGTTGTTAGCTGCGTCTACTAACTCATTTATCTCAATCAACGCCTGAAAAGCGTCGTTTTCTGCAGTCCTTTTTTTATGACTTTTGATCACTTCGTTCAAATTTAAAGGACGTTTGTTATAATATTCGTATTTCGCAGCTTTGATTTTAGCCCAAGGCAGTGCGTTTTCTAAGGAGCGCTCCCCGCGCTCATCGTGAGTCGTCGAAATCTGGAATACAATGTCAGGTATTACTCCTCGGTGCTGGGTGCTTTCGCCATTTACTCGAAAAAATTGGGCTATGGTAGTTTTAAGCTCTCCCAATTTTCCTTTCATGGACTGGTCAAATCTGTTTAGGTCGATTAAGTTTTGCACTGTACCCTTACCAAAGGTGGGCTCTCCAACGACAATGCCGCGGTTATAGTCTTGAATCGCGCCTGCGAATATTTCAGAAGCTGACGCACTATTGCCATCGACGAGCACTACCAATGGGCCATCGTAGGCGACACCTTTGTCTTTATCGAACTCGAGTGAGACTCGCCCAGTGGTGTCTTTCACTTGTACAACGGGGCCTGAATCTATAAATAATCCGGTCAACTGAGTGGCCTCTGAAAGTGACCCTCCACCGTTCGCTCGCAAATCAATTATTAATCCGATTATATCTTCGCTTATTAATTCATCAATCAGTCGAGTAACGTCTTTTGTAGTACTTCTATAGTCATTATTACCTTTCTTCTTACCATCGAAATCTAAATAAAAAGTAGGAATTGTGATCACGCCGACCGAAAAATTTTTATCGTTAGTTTCGACATTTAATACCGCTTTTTTGGCAGCTTGGTCTTCAAGCTTTATAGTATTTCGCACTATAGAGACGACTTGGGTTGGGCTTCCAACTGGTAGATCTTTCTTTAATACTTCTAGTCGAACAGTCGTGCCCTTAGGCCCGCGGATTAGATCCACCACATTATCCAAGCGCCATCCCACAACATCTATTATTGGGTCCTCATCTTGACCAATTCCAACAATTCTATCTTCGGCGTCTACTTCGCCAGTTAAATCCGCCGGGCCGCCCGGCACAATTTCTTTGATCAGCGTCATATCATCTTCACTTTGCAGTATTGCACCAATACCTTCCAGTGAAAGGCTCATCCGAATTCTGAAATTTTCTGAGGTTCTTTGGGAAAAGTATGAACTATGAGGATCGATACTCATCGTGTACGCGTTGAGGATCCCTTGAAAAATATCATCACTGTTTAGTTGTTGGGCTCGTCGTAGCAAACCGGAATAACGCTCAGTTAGCGTTTTAACAATATCACTTTCATCTTTACCGGCTAATTTTAAGGATAAGAAATCGTTTTTTACCCTCACTCTCCAGACTTCTTTCAGTTCAGTGATATCGTTTGCCCAGTCGCTATCATCTCTGTCTAGGATAATTGACTCTTCTAAAGTGAAGTTGAAATTGGTTTCCAGCTCTTGAAGGGAATATGACACACGTTCTTCGAGACGTTGCCTGAATTTTTTAAAGATAGAGAATAAAGGGGCCACATTAGATTTTTTTAAGTAGTCGTCTATTTTGTCGGTATGTCGGTCAAAACTTCTAATATCGGTATTAATAAAATGTAACTTTTGCGGGTCAAGCATATCTAGATATTGTCCCAGAATGATTTGTGACAGCTCGTTATCCAAAGGAGTTTTGTTATAGTGATAATTGTGTAAAACATGGGTTACTATTTTTGCCGCTCGTTGGTGCTCGGGAAAAGGCACTAATTCTTCATGTGGTATGAGCGGCACTGCCGCTTGAATATGGCTGAGAAATATAGATTGAAAAAGTACTGAGTACAGTAAAACAAGGGGTTTAGACATTTTTAGTAAGTTCGATCTCTCTGAAATTAATGTGTTTAGTATTGGGGGTAAGTTTTCAGTCATCAAGTCTAGCCTATTAGCGGCAGTTTGGCTTGTTTGAATCCAAAGAAAATATATTGGATTGAATTACTGATAGAATGCCATAGTTGCTGCGCGCTTGACGAAATCTGGGAAAGAACTCATTACTAAAAATATTCAAAGCTACAATATAAATACCTTTGACCAATTGAATAAATGGTGTGAGAGGGCGTCAAGCAGTGATTTTCTTTCTGTTGATACAGAATTTAAATGGGAAAAAACCTATTGGCCGCAATTATGTTTGATACAAGTAGCGATCCCCGATTCAGTCGCCCTTGTTGACCCCTTGTCAAAGATGGACCTACAACCACTGTCATGGTTAATGACCAATCCCAAGCGATTGAAGATCTTTCATGCAGCGCAGCAAGATCTAGAAGTTTTCGAGCTCTCTTGCTTCGAAAAATTTACTAATCTATTCGACTGCCAAATCGCTGCTGCACTGATTGGTCTGGACGAACAGATTGGGTATGGAGCATTGGTTTCGAAATTACTAAATATTGATCTAGATAAATCACAAACACGTACCGACTGGACTATTCGACCATTGTCTGCCGCTCAAACGGATTATGCTGTTAACGATGTTCGGTACTTAAAAGAATTATGCGAATTAATGGAACAGGAGTTGATAAACTTAGGGCGATATCAATGGCTGCAGGAAGACTGTGGGCGGCTGCATTCTGCGGTCAGTCTTGAGAAGCGGTGTTTTACAGCTTGGACGAAAGTTAAGGGTTTCGCTAGTCTGCGAGACGAACACTTAAGAAATCTAGCTTCGTTGGCAAACTGGCGAGAGCGACTAGCCCAAAAGAAGAATCTCCCAAGAAGCTGGGTGCTGCGAGACTCACAGCTTATCGAGTTGGCTTGTGTTAAGCCGTCTGATCTACCTCGATTGGCGAAATTATTACCAGGGCGAGAGGCATTTTTACGCCAACACGGAACTTCGTTAATTGACGCAATGGAGGTCGAGGCAACTAGTGCCTGGTCAGATCTGAGTAGACCTGTAGCTCTCGGTTCCGAAGAACGAAAATGGGTCAAGTCTAAGAAGGTCGTGATCAAAGAGAGGGCAAAAGAATTAAATTTGACCCCAAGTATTCTATGTTCTAGCAGTGACTTGACTTCTATAGCGAGAGGTAAAATTCCTGCCCGTTTAAGTTCAGGTTGGCGGACCCAATTTTTAGACGGAGTGTTAGATTGATTTACTGAAAGCCGAGTCTAATAGGCTAGACCGTAGGTTGTTGGATATAGACTGGCGTCGCGGAGTCAAGACTCTTGAGGGTGTTTTCGCACCATGCCATCATTTTCTTTTCAAGGTTTGCCACGTAGGATATTTGTCCGTTTGTTAGGCTCAGGCCATTTATCAATAACGGTTCGTCAGGGTAAAGTCGCTTCATGTTTTTGTGAAAAATTTTTGGCAGCCGGAACGAACCAAGTGTAATGGAATGAATGTGACGATCACCAAGCGTAGCATAGACATGATGGAAAAATTGTTTGTATACAGTATAAAAACCGTCAACAAAAATAATGGGGTCGAATCTAAGGGCGATGTTCCATCCCGCGTCTCGGAGTCTATTTATGGCCGCTAGTCTCGCATTCAATGACGGTGTTTTAGCCTCGTAGTTGTCGACAATTTCGTTTGGGCTAAGGCTGAATGCGCAAATGATGTTTGGGAGAGGCTCCATAGCAAGTAGGTTGCGTATCTGAGTACTTTTGGTCCGTAATTCCAAAAAGGCGTGTTGGTAGGGTTTAAAGAGAGGTATAAAATTGCGAGTAAAATTTGTGACAGGGTCAAGGGCTAGGCTATCGCAATCATAACCTGAATAAAAACAGATACTGTCTTCAGTATTTTCGATATGACTTGTTAAATCTGTTTTAAAGTCGCTGTAATTCACGAATATCACATGACTGGCCGAACGAAACATACCTTGTAGAAAACAGTAACGACAGTCGTATAAACAATTCAACATATGAGAGAAATAAAAGTTATATTTAGCCTCGATGGCATACTCGCCAGGGATTGGAAGAACCCTTTTGTTTTCTTTTCGGGCGATGATAAGTGTTGGCTCTTGTTTCTGCGTTCTGAAGTTCTGCTTGCGCCGGTTAAATAGCTCTCCGTAATGAGAACAGTCTACAATTGCTGCATTCTGGTAGCGCTTAAGGATCTGGATGGTTTGAGGGGTATCCCGCACGGATTCTTCTACATAAATTATAGAATACATTGGTTAGAGCTTTGGTGAGAGTTGTGTTATCTGCAATTTAAGTTTTGCTATGATATGACTGGCTGTGTCGCGACTATTTAACTCAATGTTAGGCCAAGTTTCTTCTGGGCACAATGCAGAGAATGACCTGTAAAGTTCGAGCAACTGACGAGTCTGTGTCACTGTGAAATGTTGTCCTTGGAATATTTTTCCTACGTTAGACGGAAGATTTTTGGGCTCGATGGATAAGTTTTGCTCGGCTAATTTAATATAGGCATCAACGAGGTCTATATTTTCTGCGACTAATTGTTTCATGAGTATCTTGGTCAAGTTCCCCACGCCTGACGACGGGTTATCTGATACTAGTTTAAGCACGTGTATGTGTTCACTAGATATAGCGTCCGATACCGCATCCATAAATCCAGCTGCTTCCATGTCACATGCGCTGTTAAGTGGATACTGGCTGATTGGAGTATTACATGTAAGTAGTTCTTTGACATAGCAGTGAGGGTTCTGTTTTATCGAAGGATACCAACTGCGAGCGCTAGTGTCCTCGGTGACTTTGCTAACACTTACTAAAGAACCAATAGGTAGTGCGCGATCTCCGGCAACTCCAAAATTAACCCATAGTCCATGATGTGTACTTCGGTCTTTGAGCGCAAATTTCGTAGCTGCGTAGCTCGAGCTCTTGCCTACCCCAGACAAGATTACTCTCATATTCTGTGTTTGGTAAACTTTAAATGGTTGATGTACTGTCAGTACCAAACGATATCTTTTAATCACATGGTATGCTTCATGCTTTAGGGCCATAATAAAAGTATTCATTCTGTGTACTGACGCTTAATAGATTCATAGTGAAAAATATCTTGGATGTTGCCCCTTCGTCTTGCCCCTTTAAGGTAGATTTCTAGCTTAGTTCTTAGAACATTGATTGCACTTTCAAGATGTGTTGGCTTTAAATCACCTTGATCTATCAGTTTTTTTATCGCATGAATACGGTATTGATCTAACGCAGTTGTGGTTTTTGATAGCTGGTCAGCGTGCCCACCGTACTTAGTAACCATCGGGCTATCAATGTACCCGATAACTTCTCGAGACGTTATGCGCAACCAGAGATCATAATCCTCACATGCCGGAAGACCTTCGTCGAAGCCGCCATATTTGGCTAGGAGTGTTTTTTTTATCATTACTGCAGAGGGGGAAATCATACATCTTAGTAGCGATTGTTCAAATAAGTCTCCGCCAAATTTTTGGTGGTAAAGTTTTTGGTTAAATATCTTACCATTTTTCATCCAAATTTCGTTACAGTGATTTATGTTTACCTTTGGTTCTTGTTGGCAAAAATGAAGCTGCTTTTCTATTTTTTCTGGATGCCAAGTATCATCAGAGTCTAAGAATGCTAGATGGCTGCCAGTAGAGCTGCTTATGCCGAGATTTCGAGCGCTACTAACCCCGCGATTTGTTGGATTTTTTATCACTCGTACTGCAGGATGTTTTTGACTAATAATTTTTTGAGTGTCGTCTGTAGAGCCATCATCCACAACCAATATTTCGTGGACTGATTGAGTTTGCTCCTCAATTGACTTTAAGGCTCTACTAATGGAATAACCTCGGTTATACGTAGGGACTATTGCGGAGACTTTAAGTTCGCCATTCAGTTTACACTTCATTTTCGTTGTTCGACGTTGGCTTTTGCTTGATAGCATACTCGGCGATAAGCTGATCCCTTCTAATATTTTTGATCTCTATCAGGGAACCTAAGTATTTTAAGGCATTAAGCTCGATACCGCTTTCAGTTATGAATGAGCTCAGACCACCTAAGTCTCTATCGTCAATTAGCCCTATTCCTAGAGACGTTTCTATTAAAAAGTTCCCACACTCATCAGACATGGCATCAAGAATGTCATGAACGATTAAGTCACTGTGCGTAGAGAAGCCCGCATGATGGTTGAATCGGTAAATCCAAGGCGTATATTCAAGATCCACAAAGACTTGCTGCGGACCGTTTTGGACATATGAGTAGCCATCCGATGTGACCCTGTAGTTTGTCTTTAAAAATTCGATGGTTCTTTCATGCAGAATCTTCTCACCCTTGATAAGCCATTCGCCTCTGCGACTTAGTTCCAGCCATCCGTAGCACTTAGGCACGTCAGGCCATTTTTTTATCGCCTGATTGATATGTTGGTTAAACGCCATATATCTTATTTCTGATTTGCGAGGCATATATTAATTTAATTTACTAACCACCGAGCTGATGCCATTTACTAATTTGCTAAGCTCGACGTTACTGATGCAAAAAGGTGGCATCACATACACCAAAGTACCAAAAGGCCGGACCCAGATTCCTTGCTTAATAAATTCTGCTCCGATTGAATGCATATCAACGGGTTGATGGAGTTCCACGACGCCGATTGCACCCAGCACTCGCGTACTTTTCACTGATTTTTCCCGATTCAGAGTCTCTAATCCGATAGAAAGCTGATTTTCTATCCTTGATACGTTAGCTTGCCAATTACTGGTCATCAGAAGATCTATGCTTGCATTAGCGCAAGCACAAGCTAATGGATTTCCCATAAACGTAGGCCCATGCATAAAAAGGCCAGGTTCACCAGAGCTAATACCAGACGAAACTTTTTCAGTGCAGAGAGTCGCAGCTAACGACATATAGCCACCGGTCAAGCTTTTCCCAACGCAAAGTATATCGGGTGCTATATCGGCATGCTCACACGCAAATAACCTGCCGGTACGACCAAAGCCAGTTGCTATTTCATCCGCAATAAGAAGCACGTTGTACTTATCACACGCCTCCCTAACTTTTTTAAGGTAGGTGGGGTGGTAAAAATACATCCCGCCAGCCCCTTGCACTATTGGCTCGAGGATAACAGCGCAAATTTCGTGCTTTTTAGCGCCCAGTACTTTTTCAAATTGTTCGAAATCCGAGTCGTTCCAAGTACCGTCAAATACAGTCTTCGGTCGGTCTACAAAAATTTGTCGTGGCAAGACGGAGTGAAATAGTGAATGCATTCCTGTGATCGGATCACAAACACTCATCGCGCCGAACGTATCGCCGTGATAACCGCCTCGAATAGTTAATATCTTTTGCCTTGCGGAATTTCCATCAATACTGCTTGTGTATTGCAACGCCATTTTTAGAGCTACTTCTACCGCGACCGAACCGGAGTCGGACAGGAAGACGTAGTCCAATCCATCAGGTGTTAGGCGAATTAAATTTTGGGCTAGATCTACCGCTGGCCGATGGGTTAGGCCACCAAACATCACGTGAGCCATTGATTCTAGTTGGTTTTTAATGGCTTCGTTTAACTTAGGATGGTTGTATCCATGGATCGCAGACCACCAGGAGGCCATGCCATCGATGAGTATTTCACCCGTTTGTAATTCGATGGCGCACCCGGAGGCGCTTTTAACCGGGAAAGCAGGCGTCGGATTGTTGATATTTGTGTACGGGTGCCAAACGTGCCGAGTGTCGTAGTCTACCCAACTGAGCTCTGAATCAGACACTCTTTATTTCGCCGACCAGAAGAGAGGAAAAGGCGGGACGAAAGTCTTAACTCGACTACTGCCAACCTGTAAGTCATCAAACGACATAGGACTTGAGCGCTTAACAAACTCTATTTCTTTATTATTTGGCTTTAGATTATAAAATTCAGGTCCATTTAATGACGCAAAGCTGTTTAGCTTATCTAAAGCATTATTTTGTTCAAATATCGCAATATATGTGAGAAGTGCATTAGGACTATTATAGACGCCGGCGCAACCGCATGAGCTTTCCTTTTCTTCGATCAAATGTGGCGCAGAGTCTGTTCCTAAGAAGAATCTTTTATCTCCTGAGCAGGCCGCATCAACTAGCGCGATCCGATGTTCTTCTCTCTTGGGTATAGGCAGACAGTAAAGGTGTGGTCTTATTCCACCCGCAAAGAGGTCAGAGCGATTTACAGACAAATGATGAGGTGTGATTGTCGCAGCTAACTTATCTGGTGAACTAGATCTAACGTAATCAACCGCACTTTTTGTTGTGATGTGCTCGAAAACAATCTTTAAATTTTTGTGCCGGTTTCTTAGAGGTTCTAAAACCAGTTCAATAAATTTGTGTTCACGATCAAAAATATCAATTTTGTGATCGACCACTTCACCGTGTATCAGTAATGGCATACCAGCATTACTCATGGCAGAAAAAACGGGGTCTAGAAGTAGGGTGTTAGTTACGCCACTATCCGAGTTAGTCGTCGCTCCCGCAGGATAGAGCTTTGCGGCTGTGAAGACACCCCTCTTAAAGCCCGCAATTAAATCGTCAGGATCAGTTTCATCGGTTAAATAGCTAGTCATCAACGGCGTAAAATCTGAGTCTTTGTTCAGAGCAGCTTTGATCTCTCGCTGATAGCTCACCGCGTCATATGTCGTCCTAATCGGAGGGGAGAGATTAGGCATCACTATAGCTCGATTGAAGCTAGTAGCTGTGTCGCGTAATACTTTTGCCAACATTTCACCTGATCGTAGGTGGACATGCCAATCATCCGGTTTGGTGAGTGTTAGCGATTTGTTTATTTTCATTCAGGTAATTTAACATGGGCAGATAAGCGAACGGAAACACTAAATCTTAAATAACGCTTTTATCATTGCTAATATAAGGTTTAATCTCAGTGTTTATAATAATTTGGAGCTATAGATAATGTTTGGTTTGATGATGGATACGCCTCTGTTGATAAAAAATATTGCTTTACATGCTGAGCGTAATCATGCGCGACAAGAAATAGTGTCAGTAACTTCTGACCTTGGGATCCATCGCTATACTTTTGGTGAAGCCATATCACGCGCTCGGAAAGTTACGAATGTTTTAAGTGAGCTAGGGTGCTCGCCGGATGCGCGAATAGCGACTTTAGCTTGGAATGATTTTAGACATCTGGAGCTTTATTACGGGGTGTCATGTAGCGGACGCGTGCTACATACAATAAATCCGAGGCTTTTTGCTGAACAACTGATCTACATCATTAATCATTCTGAAGATGAAATAATATTTTTTGATACCGCATTTACGGAATTACTAGAGTCGATTTCCGATAGGTGCCCAACTGTTAAAGCGTACGTGGCAATGACTTCCGGGGATCACATGCCCACTAGCTCTCTGCCGAACATGTTGTGCTACGAAGAATTACTCCATGCTGAATCATCCGAATGTGATTGGCCTGACTTTGACGAGAGGACCGCGAGTTGCTTGTGCTATACCTCAGGAACCACAGGTAATCCTAAAGGAGTCCTTTACAGCCACCGAAGCACGGTAATTCATTCTTACGCGCTTTGTATGCCTGACGCTGCATCACTGTCGGCCCACGACGCAGTCTTGACCGTAGTGCCTATGTTCCACGTTAATGCTTGGGGTTACCCCTACTCGAGCCTCATGGTTGGAAGTAAGCTAGTGTTTCCGGGTCCAAAACTGGGTGATGCGGAAACTCTTGTTGGCTTAATTAATGACGAAGGAGTCACAATCGCTGGAGGAGTTCCCACGGTGTGGTTGCCATTGCTCGAACACCTTAAAAATACCGGACAGGGAGTTCCTACTTTAAATCGTACAGTTATTGGTGGCTCGGCCTGTCCGTTATCGATGATAGAAGAGTTCCGAGATGATTTTGATGTGCAGGTCTTACATGGGTGGGGAATGACAGAAATGAGCCCGCTTGGAACGGTCAATACGCATAACCCTCAAACAATTGAATACACTGGCGAGGCTATGCAGGAGCACTTGGTCAAGCAGGGCAGAGGGCTGCCAGGGGTGGAGTTAAAAATAACCGATGAACAGGGGCAAGACCTACCTTGGGACGGCGAAGCTTTTGGAACTTTGAAAGTCAGGGGGCCTTGGGTCTGTTCGGACTATTATAAATTATCGACTGCTTCATCTGCTCATGATAGCGACGGTTGGTTCGACACTGGGGATGTCGCTAGCATCGATGCCAACGGCTACATGAAAATAACTGACCGAACTAAAGATGTTATTAAGTCAGGAGGTGAATGGATAAGTTCTATAGATTTAGAAAACGTGGCCATGTCCTTCCCCGGTGTCCGCGAGTGTGCTGTAGTGGGAATGCCTCACTCTAAGTGGCAAGAGCGTCCGTTGTTAGTTGTTGTTAACAAGGACAACGATAACCCAGTTGAAGTTTCTGAAGTATTACATTTTTTCGAAGGAAAGGTCGCGAAGTGGTGGATCCCGAGTGACGCGGTTTTTGTTAGTGAACTGCCTCATACCGCCACAGGGAAGGTTAGTAAGTTAACTTTACGTGAAGAGTTGAAAGGTTATCAATTCCCGGATGACGGCTAGGGAGTGAGTTTGAATATCACTGAGTTCGCGCATATTACTCGCCAACTTCGCGGGTATGATTTTACCAACAAAAATATGCTTTAATAGGCACAGGTTTTTCAAAAATTTCGAAATTATTACTACTGATTTGAGGAGATGAGTTTATGTCTGAATCAACAATTATCGCGGGTCTAGCTAGAACACCGATGGGGGGCATGCAAGGTGACCTTTCAGAAGTTTCGGCGCCTGTCCTAGGCGAAACTGCTATACGTGGAGCATTGAGCCGAGCAGGAATTTCTCCGGATCAAGTTGACGAAACTATAATGGGGTGTGTGTTACCTGGAGGACTAGGACAAGCGCCGGCTAGGCAGGCGTCTATTGGCGCAGGCATTCCTGAATCAACACCGTGCAGCACGGTTAATAAAATGTGCGGATCGGGTATGAAAACAGTAATGATGGCGCACGATGCTATAAACGCAGGTTCTGCTGAGGTTGTCGTCGCGGGCGGAATGGAGAGCATGACGAATGCGCCATACATTTTACCCAAAGTACGTAGCGGAATGCGGCTTGGTCATGGGGAAGTTTTGGACCATATGTTTGTTGATGGTCTTGAGGACGCATTTGATAAAGGGAGGTTGATGGGTAGCTTTGCTGAGGACTGCGCTAGCAAATATGACTTTTCGAGAGAAGCGCAAGATGCTTATGCGATCGAGTCACTGAAAAGAGCTAAAAATGCGATTGACAAGGGCTTGTTCACCGAAGAGATAGAACCTGTCAAAATTTCTACACGAAAAGGTGATTTCGTTGTTGATACTGACGAGCAGCCTGGTAAAGCTCAGCTAGATAAAATTCCAAATTTGAGGCCTGCTTTTGCGAAAGACGGTACTGTAACAGCTGCAAATTCTAGTTCTATTTCTGATGGCGCTGCGGCAGTCGTATTGTGTTCTGAATCTAAGGCTAGTGAGCTAGGTCTGAAGCCCGTAGCGCGTATTCTAGGACACAGTTCTCACGCGCAGGCGCCTGGATGGTTTACTACTGCCCCTGTTGACGCGATTAAAAAATTAATGGAGAGGCTTCAGTGGACTGTGGAGGATGTTGATCTGTTTGAGGTTAACGAAGCGTTTGCAGTTGTGCCCATGGCGGCGATGCGTGATGTAGGGATACCTCATGAAAAATTAAATGTGCGAGGTGGGGCTTGCGCCTTGGGCCATCCTGTTGGTGCTTCTGGCGCCCGTATTATTGTCACACTTGCTCAAGCGCTTAAAGATTCAGGCGGTAAAAAAGGCGTAGCTAGTTTGTGCATAGGTGGTGGAGAAGCGACTGCCGTGGCGATTGAACTGGCATAAAGCAGAGCTCTAGGCTGCATGATTTTTCATTAGCTTTTTTTGTTTGTCTTAAAAAGTGATGTCCGGTATGGAAGGTCAAACAACGGCTCGATGTGCGTGGGTCGATCTTTCTAAGCCAGATTATGTGGCGTATCACGATGAAGAGTGGGGAGTTCCTCAGCTAGATGATAATAAGTTACTTGAGGCGCTTTGTCTTGAGGGGGCTCAGGCTGGTTTGTCTTGGTACACTATCTTAAAGAAGAGAGAGGGTTATCGAGAAGCCTTTTCGCAGTTTAATTTGGTTGAAGCGGCCTCTTATTCGGAGTCCGACATAAGTCTGCTGTTGTCCGACTCGCGTATTGTAAGACACGAAGGTAAGATTCGCTCTGTGGTGAGCAACGCGAAGGCAGGTCTGCGATGCGTTTCCGAATTGGGTTCATTTAAGGCGTTTATTTGGAGCACTTGGGCTTGCTGTTCAGGCGATCAGCCCTACAAGATATTTAGTGAGCGGATGAAAAAAGCAGGTTTTAAATTTGTCGGGCCGAAAACACTGGAGTCATTTGCGCAAGCCATAGGGCTTGTAAACCATCATTCTCAAAAGTGTTTCAGGTACCCTGTTATTGAGTCGCTTAGGCAGAATTCGTACCCCATCCCTAATTGGGATGGGGTGGGTAAAAAATATCAATAATTATTTAAGTAAAGGTATTCTAGAAACTGATCCATTATCTACCAAGATAGCGGTACCTCGTCCTCCGAGCACCAGCAGTCTTCCGTCAGGTAGTTCAACCGGAGTTTTGATCCAAGACAGGAGTTTTAATTCAGTTCTGTCGGCCAGAGTCCATTCATCGCCTTTTAATGTCCCAATAAGGCCAACCGCACCCGAAATCACCGGAGTTCCGTCTTGAGTTAGGACAACTCCGAATATGCCCTCACGACCTGGTTTGGGGTTGTCTTCCCAAGTTTCGCCGTTATCCATACTCTTTTGGTTTACCCCTGCGGCCCCAGTAAGCCAAACTTCATCTCCTCGTTGATACCCGGCCATCCAGTACGCAGGCTCAGGTTCTCTAGGCACGATTTCACTGTCACGTCTTATCCAAGTATTTCCGCCGTCATCACTTTGCAAAATCATACCAAATTCACCGGCCAGAGTGACTCTTCCTTGATTCAGCATTACGACATTCCAAGAAACATCCCCTTTTCGGAAAGGGGGTCCTGGTGCAAATTTGCTCGCGACTGTAGGAGCCGGGTCCATATCAAGTTCTTTTTGAAATTGTATGAACCCCTCGTCAGGGTATAAAATATAATCCTCTTCTTCAACGGCTGGCTGGCCTCCGACATTAGCGCTAAATTTCAAGGTGTCGGTGTCAAGGTTAGAAACCCCTAGATACCAATCAGCGGGGAAACCTCCAGGGAATTCTGTGACAGGGAGGGTCACTTCGTCAATGATGACTTCTTCGTAGTTAGTCATATCTGTGCTGCGGTAGATCAAACCTCGCCCACCTACGACCCAAACGCTTTTTCCATCTGAGGCGATGTCAAGAATCGGCTCGTCATACTCCGATAACTGTGCTATCTCAGAAACATTTTCGCCGTCAAATTTGTACAGCATTCCAGTAGAGCTTCCGAGGAGAGCTTCTTTGTCTGAAATTGCGTGTAGACTAGTGAAATCGACGTTTGGGGTATTTTTAACTAGAGTTAGTAGGGCGGCGCTATCGTTCAATTCAACCAATCCGACAGTACCGTGTTGGCCAGCGACTAAAATCTGCCCCATGCCTTTTAGGTAGTCTGCATCCATTACGTCGATGAATGTTGTACTGGGCGCTGTTGCAACGTCAGTCGAACCAGCTCCATTTGACGCCGAGTCTTGCGCTAGGGCATTGGTCGCGCCAAAGCCCAATGAAACGCAGATAAATATTTGTGCGAATTTTGATTTGCAGATCATGAAATGTTCCCTGTTTTTATAGTAAAACGATAGAGTAAATTTTCGAAATGCTCACTGCCAGTAAGCTCCCAATCTTCTTAAAATAGGTCTATCGTGACCTTGTGGCCGTTAAAATACCAGTAATTGCCATCGTCACACAACAGTTAAGATTTAAATTCTTGATAGCCACCACGATAATATAACAATGGGTCAGCGTCTTCATTATTGTTGACCCAGCTTTTAACTAAGCCACAAACAATCTGATGATCGCCACCCTCGTATACATTGTAAACCGAGCACTCGACCGATAAAAGGGCTCCAAATATAAGTGGAACACCAAATGAGCCTAAGCTCCAATTTATATTATCGAATTTGTCATTCCCTTTTTTTGCAAAGTTATTAGAAATAGATTGTTGTGATGAACACAGCATATTTATCCCAAATTTCTTGGTTTCAAGCATAGGCCCTAGAGTGTCAGAATTATTATCGACACACACAAGAAACATTGGGGGGGTCAACGAGAGAGAACTTACCGCGTTCATGGTGAGTCCGAAAGGAGTGCCGGCTTTGTCGATAGTTGTGACGATAGAAACTCCAGAAGCCCATAGGCCACAGGCCTTTCTGAAGGCATCTGAATCAAATTTGTAATCCATAGTTAACAGCTTTGTAAATTAAGAGACTAAATAATGTGCAACAAAAATGTAGGCGGGTGCAAGCGAAACAATTTCAGTCGACTCGTCTAGTTCTTATAGATGCCTAATCGGGCCGGTATAATTTTTATCACTGGACGACTGTAGCAAAGTAGTCGTAAGGAGCGACTCACGAACAATCCGATAACATTTGTGTCCCCGGCAAGTCTAATTGAACTATTGCTCTGGGTGCTGTTTTTAGCAGTCTTTTCTGGTTACTATTATTTGTGGTTTAAAAGCAACGTAATTAATGTTTACCTTTTACCACAAACGTGACAAAATCACGCGTGATGAAAAAAATCAAATGCTACATAAGTTAGCAAGTGAGTTAGAAGATTTCATCATTTAAAATGTCACACTTGGAATTGTGGCTGGTAAATATCACGTGCGGGAGGAAAGGACATTGTCTGAGAACGGATTGACGAGAGGCCAGAGGCTGGCGAACTGGATGTTGGATAATCGCATGACTACGGTGCTCGGAATCGTTATCCCTACACTATTGTTAGCTTGGTCCTTGCCTTCGATTGAAGTGTATTCTCGGTTTGCTGATCTACTTCCAGCGAAGCACGATTACATAAAAAACTACAATCGAATGAAACAAACGTTTGGCGGGGCTAACGTTGTAACCATGTCGATCGAGGTAGAAGGTGACGAAGATATCTTCACTACTGAGACACTGAATCAAATTAAGTACGTAACCGACGAGGTCGACATGATTCAGGGCGTGAATCACTACCAAGTCGCCAGTATCGCTCATCCAAAAATACGCAGAATTAGAACTACGGCTGGAGGACTGATCAAATCTGAGCCAGTACTTCCCCGAGACATTCCGACTGCACCGGATAAGCTGAAACAACTCCGAGAGGAATCTTTTAACAATGATATTGTTTACGGCACTTACATATCGACAGATGGTAAAGCTGCGCTAATCCTCGCTGGGTTCGATGAAGAGCGGTTAGACTACAATAAAATATTTACTCGGCTTAAAGAGCTTAAGGTGGAGATTGAAGAAGCTGGGAATACCAAGCTATATATAGCCGGTGAGCCGATGCTAAAAGGTTGGATATACTACCATTCTGCTGAGCTGACTCTAATTTTTGGCATCACTTTCGCTGTTATGGTTTTGTTGCTCTATCTGCATTTCCGGTCTTTTGCTGGGGTGTTTGTTCCATTATTAGGAACCGGCATGGCCTGTGTGTGGGGCTTGGGCTTCGTAGGATGGATGGATTTTAATCTAGACCCGCTAATTCTTGTTGTGCCCATCTTGATTTCGGCACGCACGGCGAGTCACTGTGTTCAAATGATGGAGCGGTTCCATGATGAAATTCGTAAGGGGGAGTCTCGAGACTCTGCCGTCAGAACCAGCATGGGAGAATTACTAGTCCCCGCGTCGATTGCCATTTTTACTGACGCTGCCGGCCTTTACGTCCTAACAGTATCCTCAATTCCGATAATCGCCAAGCTAGGATATTTTTGCAGTTTCTGGTCTCTCAGCAACTTGATTACTGTGACCATTCTGGTGCCAATAGTGCTTTCCTACCTGCCATCTCCAAAGGTAAGTCAAGAGGAAGATAAGCATGTTTACTCAATGATTATGAGTAAATGGTCTAACTTTTTAGTCTCCGATCGTGCTCCGAAACCAATATTCGGTTTGGCGCTGGTGCTAATTGGATTTGCAGTATTTTACGCTAAGGACATGGTGGTTGGCGAGAATATGCCAGGCTCGCCGATATTGTTTCCAGATTCTGAATACAACGTTGCGGCTAAAGCAATTGCGGACAAATTCGCAGGTGCGAATCAGTTCAGCATATATTTTGAAGCTGACGAAGCGCATAAGATGAAAGACCCTGAAGTTGTGGCGGTAATGGAAAAATTTGGGCTGTATATGGCTGATACCCTAGGATATGGCGGAACAAGAACAATTCCTCACTTAGTTCGCTCGATAAACCGACTTTATCATTACGATGATCCAAGATGGTCGTTGGTCCCTTCTAGCCAGCGGGACATCGGTAATACACTATTTATGTACGAGGCGGGTGCAGCGATACCTGGAGTCATTCTAGAATATATGGACTTAGAAGGGCGGACCGCTAACTTTGTAGTATTTTATAAAGATGCTACCGGGCCCACGGTTACTGAGGCTGTTATCAAAGCTAAGGAATTTTTGGCCGAGCATCCGATGGAAGGAGTAACTCCACGGTTTGCAGGTGGAATTATCGGAACTACTGCAGCGGGTAACGAAGAGGTAGAGCAGTCTGAGTTAAATCAAACGATCCTCATTATGGTTGTAGTGATGGCTTCGGTGATCGCCACTTACAGATCAATCACCGCTGCATTGCTCGTGTTTGTGGTACTTGCAATGGCCGTAGTAATTAATAGAGCGTACATGGGATTTAGAGGCATCGGCTTAAACATTAATACTTTGCCAGTGACGGCGGTTGGTATTGGTATCGGGGTTGATTACGCAATTTACATGCTTGACAGGATCCGTGAAGAAGTGCGGCATCGGTCAATTGATGATGCTGTTAAAGTCGCGCTTTCAACAACAGGTGCAGCGGTATTGTTTACGGCAGTGACCGTTGTCGCCGGTATAGCATACTGGATATTTGGTTCATCGCTCCGATTTAACAGTGAGATGGCAATGCTTTTGTCACTGTTGATGGTGAGCAACATGATCGGGGCGATTTCTCTGTTGCCTCTGTTAGTTAAGGTGTTTAAACCGAGCTTTGTAATGAAATCGCAAGTGGATGAGTCATCCACTGGAGATGACTCTACAGAGCCTGCGAACACTGCGGCATAACAGATAAACTGAGAAATCGTGAATAGAAAGCTTTAAAACATAGTAAATGTGGTTTAAAGTAACAATAAAGGGAGCGTGTGGCCGACCGCAAGGGCGTCTGCAGGCTAAACAATAAGAGGGGACACATGGGAGATTTAACCATGAGACACTTAAAAAGCACTTTTAAAGTAGCTGCACTTGGGTTGGTACTAGCATTATTTGCTGGCCAGTCGCAAGCCCGCATCACAGTCGACGCCTTTGGCGGTGAACTGGAAGTGGAAGGCTTTCTGAAGAGTGAGGTACGTTCACGAGTATTGAACGGTAAGACTTATCTAGGCCAGTGGATTAATCAGTTTCAAGTCGAAGCTGCATTAAACTATGTGGATGTAGGTATATTTGACGAATTAACATTCGTAGCGATAGCTCGACCTGAATACGATATTGTGCAAGACATGGGTGACCTGTCTAGCAACCATATCGGTGAGGGTACCACGGGTGTATCTACCAGCGACAGAGGCAAATTTAATATAACAAATGACGCACTGGGCTGGGGCGGATTTGGATTTGTAGGACTCGGTTCGACATCAACTGGTGGTATCGGAAAGATGGTCGAAGGCGGGCTTAAAAATCCATCTTGGATAGCTCAAAATTTCGAAGTCGCTTTTATGGATGACGCCAACGGTGATAAAGCCTATAACGATGGTACTATGACCAATGCGGGAAGATCGTCGTTTCCTTTAGTAGTGCAAAAATCGTCTAACCTAAATCTTGACTGTAAGGGTTGTACTGATTTAAACATCGATAACATTGATGTTGCTACTGGTAATACTGATTCGAACGGTCGACTTTATCCATTCCGTGAGTTGTACGCGGATGCGATTATTGGTGACTTTTGGATAAGATTAGGTAAGCAACAAATTGTTTGGGGTAAAACTGATTTCTTCCGTTTACAGGATCTAATCAACCCGGTCGATTACGGACGTCACTTTTTCTTTGACTCTTTTGAAGATATACGTATTCCTCAATGGATGGCATCCATCCAGTGGAAAGCGGGATCCATTGGTCCTCTTACGGATAACGCAATACAGGTTGTTTGGAACTTCGACGAGTTTCAACCCGTAGGACTTGGGAATCCGTCACAGTTCTGGGCTCACCCATTTTCAAAAGATATCAGTACGTTTGCTATCTATAATACTTACTTCTCTGTCGAGCCTTGCGTAACACCAATGATGGCTGTCGCGACAGATAAAAGAGCATTCTTTGATACTGAGCTTGATAACAGTAAGTTGAGACCTGAAGATACTTGTGGAATGCAGGGAGCTAATGACAAACGGCTACCAACAGGCTTTGGGCAGCCGGTCGGTCTAAGTGCTAACTTGCGTCCTGATTGGGATATTAAAAATACTGAAGCAGGGTTTAGATGGGAGTTCCGTCTAGCTGACTTTAGATTTGCTGTTTCTCATTGGTACGGCTGGAACGATGTGCCTGTGTTCAGGTTTCACTCAGTAAACCTGCCTACAAGACACCTAAGTGCAGCTGGTATTAAGGCTAACCTGCCAAATGATGTGCTGATTGGTGATCTCAAATGGGCTAGAAACGTGGTTGCGAGCGATGGTACTG
>CALJHG010000024.1 GCA_938075585.1 uncultured Gammaproteobacteria bacterium
TTTGTGTAACTGTATGAAAAAAGACTAAGGAAATCAACGATTGATTTCTGAGTGTGAAAGTAATGTGTAAGTAACTAATAAGATAAAATCAATTACTTACACTAATAAAACTACTCCCACTCTATAGTTGCAGGTGGCTTCCCGGAAATATCATAAACAACTCGTGATACTCCTTTGACCTCATTAATAATTCTCAAGGAAACCTTATCTAGAAATTCATACGGTAAGCGAGCCCAACGCGCAGTCATAAAATCTATCGTTTCCACAGCGCGCAGCGCAATTACATGTTCGTAGCTCCTAGCATCACCCTTTACGCCTACCGACCGAACGGGAAGAAAAACGGCAAAGGCCTGACTTACTTTCGAATACAAATTAGCAGCTCTTAATTCGTTAATAAAAATAGCATCCGCCTCCCTCAAAGTATCTGCAGCACTTTCAGAAACCTCCCCTAATATTCGAACACCGAGACCAGGGCCAGGAAAAGGATGTCGATATACCAATTCTTCGGCTAGTCCTAACTCCGTACCAAGCTTTCGTACCTCGTCCTTAAAGAGTTCGCGAAGAGGTTCAATCAGTCGAAATTCCATACCTTTAGGAAGCCCGCCCACATTATGATGAGACTTGATCACATGCGCCTTTCCGGTTGACGAGGCCGCCGACTCAATGACATCGGGATAAATAGTTCCTTGCGCAAGCCATTTAACACCATCTAGTTTTTTCGATTCGGCTTCAAATACTTCTATAAATATACGGCCAATCACTTTACGCTTTTCCTCGGGATCATCAATTCCTTTTAAGTTGCTGAGAAATTTCTCGCTCGCGTCGACGTGACGAATGTCTAGTCCCATATGTCGGGCAAATGTCCGCAGCACATCCTCCGCTTCATTCAAGCGGAGCAACCCATTGTCCACAAACACACAAGTCAATTGATTGCCTATCGCTTTACCCAGTAGGGCTCCAACAACTGAAGAATCAACCCCGCCAGAAAGTCCTAATAGCACTCGATCATTACCAACCGTCTCTTTAACTTTTTGAATACTGTCATAAGCGATATTTTTTGAGTTCCACAGAGATTCACATTTACATATATCGTGAAGGAATCGATCAAATATTTTCTTTCCTTGAGTAGTGTGGGTGACCTCGGGGTGAAACTGAAAGCCATAAAAACCCCTAGTCTCATCTGCTATGCCGGAAATTGGGGCATTCTCGGTCGAGGCTATTAATTTAAAGCCGTCTGGCATTTCAGTTACGTGATCACCGTGACTCATCCAGACGTCTAACAGACCATGACCTTTTTCATTCACCTCATCTTGAATATCAGTTAACAGTCTAGAATGTCCACGGGCTCGAACTCTAGCGTATCCAAACTCACTTTGACTGGAAAGCGCGACACTGCCTCCAAGCTGTCGAGCCATCGTCTGCATCCCATAGCAAATACCCAAAATGGGTATTCCCAAACCAAAAATAAAATCTGGCGCCTTAAATTCTTCCGAAGTATTAACTGATTCAGGTCCCCCACTTAGAATAATTCCCGAGGGTTTAAATCCCTGAATAAATTCATAACTAGTATCGTAGGGCACAATTTCGCAGTAAACTTGCGCTTCTCTGACCCTGCGACCAATTAACTGGGTATACTGGGAGCCAAAATCTAAAATAAGTATTCGACTGCTGTAAAGATCTCTCTCAGTGGTCGCTATTTGCACCATTAAATATTTATCTCGTCTTAGTGTATCTTTTAATCTAGCCTGTAATTGGGAGCTTCTTTTGTGATTTGTACATCATGAGCATGACTCTCTCGCATACCTGCAGCGGTCACCCGCAAAAACTCAGGTTTGGTTCTGAACTCATTCATATCCCCGCAACCTGTGTATCCCATCGCAGCTCTAACCCCCCCCAACATTTGGTGGATAATTGCACTCATTGGACCCTTGTAAGGGACTCGGCCCTCAATACCCTCAGGAACTAACTTTTCAATCTCACTACTTTCCTGAAAATACCGATCTGACGAACTATATCGTTGCGTCATCGCGCCCATAGAACCCATTCCACGATATGACTTATAACTTCGCCCTTGAAACAATTCAACCTCACCAGGCGCCTCTTCAGTGCCCGCAAAAAGAGAACCGATCATGACACTATTAGCACCTGTCGCTAGCACTTTTGCAATATCACCTGAATAGCGGATCCCTCCATCTGAAATCACAGGAATATTCGATTTCTTTAAAGCTTCAGTGACATTTGCTACCGCGGTAATTTGCGGCACACCTATGCCGGTCACTATTCTGGTTGTACAAATTGATCCAGGTCCAATCCCTACTTTCACCCCATCAACGCCAGCCTCAACTAAGGCAATTGCGCCATCACCTGTCGCCACATTCCCCGCAATAACCTGAGAATCAGGATAATTTTTCTTTAGCCATCTAACCGCTTCTATTACACCTGCAGAGTGCCCGTGCGCAGTGTCAATAACAATAACGTCAACGCCAGCTTCAATCAAAAGTTCTACTCGCTCGTAGGCAGCCTCGCCGACTCCAACAGCTCCACCAAC
Source organism: uncultured Gammaproteobacteria bacterium (assembly GCA_938075585.1). Lineage (GTDB taxonomy): Bacteria > Pseudomonadota > Gammaproteobacteria > UBA4457. Next base: position 2,549 of record CALJHG010000024.1, read on the forward strand.
TCTCAATTGCTCGTCATCGTCTTTACAAGCATTCGGATACTCATCCGACTTTTGGATGTCTTTTACAGTAATCAGTCCTCGTAGTTCAAAACCGTCATTTACAACTAATAGTTTTTCAATCCGATGCTCGTGTAATAAACCTATGATCACGTCTTTTGAGGCATTTTCACTCACAGTTACTAACTTTTTCTGCGGAGTCATAATTTCGCTGACAGGGGAATCGAAACGACTCTCAAAACGCAAATCGCGACTAGTCACAATTCCTACCAATTTACCTTCCGACACGACGGGCACTCCAGAGATACCGTTACTAGTCGTAAGATCCAAAACATCTTTAATACTAGTATTAGGGGTGGTGATTATCGGGTCTCGAATTACGCCACTTTCATATTTTTTAACAGACCGGACCTGTGCAGCTTGCTCTAGAGGACTCATATTCTTATGTATAACACCTAAACCACCAGCCTGTGCTAAAGCTATCGCGAGCGCAGCTTCTGTGACGGTATCCATAGCCGCCGATACAAGGGGTATATTAAGTTTGATATCTCGAGTGAGACGAGTGCTTAAATCGACTTCATGAGGTAATATTTTAGAATAACCAGGGACAAGTAAGATATCATCAAAGGTGAGACCATCTTCAATAATTCGCATAATCTTAGTGATTTCCTAGTGTTTCGGTTTTCTAGTATAAATTTTCACAGGTAATTGGTAAATGACTTTTCGCAATAATGACCTTCCGGATGTCGAATCAACACGCACAATATTCTCAGTCTCGACATTAAATAAGAAAGTACAGCTTACCTTAGAGCGAGTGATAGGCTCTGTTTGGGTGGAAGGTGAAATTTCTAACTTTATCCGAGCTCAGTCTGGCCATTCCTACTTTTCCCTCAAAGACGACACTAGTCAATTACGATGTGCGATGTTTAGAGTACAGTCAAAAAAACTTAAATTCATTCCCACAAATGGAGACAAAATAGTCGCTTATGGAAGGGTCGGACTTTACACTGCCCGGGGCGAATATCAACTAGTCATTGATACTCTGGAACCACTTGGTAGCGGTGCTCTACAACTACGCTTCGACAAATTAAAGGAAAAGCTTTTTAGAGAAGGACTATTCGATACAGATAAAAAACATGACTTCCCAAAATGGCCAAAATCAATAGGCGTAGTTACTTCTCCGTCCGGTGCCGCAATTCGAGACATATTGGCAGTCCTCAAACGACGCTGCCCCGCCATACCAGTTATTATTTATCCAACATTAGTACAAGGATCTTCCGCCGTAGCCAGTATTGTAAATGCTATTGAAATTGCAAACAAACGTATGGACTGCGATGCGCTTATTGTCTCTCGAGGAGGTGGCTCTCTGGAAGATCTCTGGGCTTTTAACGAAGAACTTGTCGCCAATGCCATCTTTAATTCTGACATCCCAATCGCCAGTGGAGTTGGGCACGAAAAAGATATCACAATTTGCGACTTAGTAGCTGATATCAGGGCCGCCACACCATCGGCTGCCGCCGAAATAATTTCTCCAGACCTATCGCAATGGTCCAAGGACGTCCACCGTTTATATAACACCCTAGACACGAACTTGGGAAAAATTATCAGAGATAAGAAAGATCTGTTGGGAAGACTAAACAGAAGCCTGATCTCCCCTAAGCGAAAAGTAGAAATGGATAACCAAAAACTAGATGATCTCGCTTCCAGACTCGTGAATCACACACAGCAAAAAATTTCGCTGTCTAATACGACGTTGAATCGCTTCCTGAGTCGTATCAACAGTAAGCTCTTTCGAAGACAGATTGACCACCGAAAAAATTTAGTATCCTTATGCAAAAAAAACCTCAACGGGTTAATCAAAAGTATGTTCAAAGAAGCAAGGTTCTCTTTATCAAAAAATCAAGAAATTCTTTCCGCACTAGGTCCCCTTGCCACCTTGCGACGTGGTTACGCTATAGTCACTGACGAAAAGGGAAGGATTATTCGAAAAAGCTCGGAAAAATTGATTGGGCAATCGATTAAAACACAATTAGACCAAGGCACAATTAACAGCAAAGTCATTGATGCTAACCTTGATATAGACAAATGATTTTTTGGCTTAAAAAGCTTGCTAATTCACTTGTTTCCCAGAGGCTTGAAGATCTGCGTGATAAGAGGAACGAACTAAAGGACCACTCGCCACATTCCTAAAGCCCAAGGATTTGGCATATCTACCTAGCTCCGAAAATTCCTCAGGAGTCACGAACCGCTCGACAGCTAAGTGGGAACGGCTGGGTTGTAAATACTGACCTAGAGTGATCATGTCACAGTCATGGGCTCGTAAGTCGCGCAAAGTTAACTTTATCTCTTCCATACTTTCGCCCAGTCCAAGCATCAACCCTGACTTAGTAGGAATATCTGATGACATTTCTTTAAATCTACGTATTAATTTTAAGGACCACTCATAATCAGAACCCGGTCTTACCTTTGCATAAAGGCTAGGAACCGTCTCTAGATTATGATTAAAGACATCGGGTGGACTGAATAATAGATTATCCAGTGCAGACTCCATACGCCCTCTAAAATCTGGAACCAAAATTTCAATCTGTATATCGGCCACCTGATCACGAACCGCGCTCACACATTTTGCAAAATGATCCGCTCCACCATCTCTTAAGTCGTCACGATCGACCGACGTAATGACCACATAACTCAACTTCATTAGATCGATTGCATTTGCCAGATGACGTGGTTCATCTGTATCTAGCGGCAACGGCCTTCCGTGCGCCACATCACAAAAAGGGCATCGTCTTGTGCATAGAGCGCCCATTATCATGAAAGTTGCAGTACCATTCGTGAAACACTCGCCAATATTTGGACAAGAGGCTTCTTCGCATACAGTATGAAGTCTCTCTTTTTTAATCAACTTTTTTAGATTCAAAACTTTCGGATCAGTGGGGGCACGAGCCTTCAACCACGGCGGCTTTTTAGGGAGCGCACCTGTCGTAGGGATCACTTTAATTGGGATACGCGCAACTTTATCGGCACCTCGCTGAGATCTTTTGATTTCAGGTTTCATTTTGATTTGGTTCATATAACTATAGTCTTATCCTTGGTAATAAGCTCCTCAAACTCCGCTTTCTTCACCACCGAGTAACTCGCACCTCGGTAAAGATGGCTAAAGAGAAAAGGTAAAAGTCTTGCCAAAACACCTTTAATTGACAAGGGCTTCAAGAGGATATCAGTAATCTGTGTTACGCGCAGATCTTTGTAGCCACATGGATTAATACGCAGAAAAGGTTCTAAATCCATATCAACATTTATCGCAAGTCCATGATAACTATAATTGTTGCGTATCCGCAGGCCTAGCGCCGCGATTTTTGATCCGTCAACATAGATTCCTGGGGCTCCTTTTCTTCTAGAAGACTCGATGCCTATACTACAAAGGTATTCTATAACTGCTCCTTCTATCCTGCGAACTAATTCTCGAGGACCAATCTGTAGTCTCCTCACATCTAACAACGTGTAAATGACTGCTTGACCCGGACCATGATAGGTAACTTGCCCCCCCCTATCACTCTTGACCACCGGAATATCTCCTGCATCCAGCACATGTCGCTCTTTCCCTGCCCTCCCGAGCGTATAAGTTGGTAGGTGCTCTATCAGCCAAAATTCATCTAGGCTATCTGGACTTCGTCGCTGGGTAAAATCACTCATCAAGTCCCAAACAGGCTGATACTCCTTAGTACCTAAATTTCTCACTATTATGTTCATAGGATCATCACCACCCTATCACTAGCTCCCAAGGCTTGATAAATCTGATCCAATTGACTCTGAGAGGCAATTTTTATGGTGATAGTTAATGCAACATAATTGCCATTTTTACTCCGTCTTGAGCGCACAGCTCCTTCATAAATAGTGGAAACATATTTTAATAAAATGCCAACTACATGTTCGTCAATATCACTATCAGACTTGCCGATGACCTTGATGGGAAAATCACATGGAAAGTCTATCAACGATTCATTTTCAGTATTCATAAAATTACGCACTTGATGTCACAAAAACTCCTAACCTACGATAGCTTGGTCATCACTACGGATGCATACTGTCAAGTATATGCCCAGATCCAAATATAATCGCATTATTTTCTAACGCGTACTGTAAGACGCAAACCGAGCCAGTATTAAAAACAAATAGTTGATCAAACGAGCTAGTATCCAATCCACACATCCAGCGGACAAAGTCATCCAACCCTGGATTATGGCCTATTAAAAGTATATCTGGCGATGGTGACATCGAGCAAAGAGTGTCCCTAATACTATCCCTGGTAGAGTCATATAATGAGTCCATTCTGATAGCCTGATGATCGCTAGCTACTGCCAGAATATGTCCCAATATCGATCGAGTCTCTTGAGTTCGAACGGAAGATGAATAAAGAGTAAGACTAGGGATATAGTTCTTTTCGACCATCCAGTTTCCTGAAATCTTCACCTGTCGCCGACCGCTTACTGTTAATGGTCGGGAAAAATCATCCTGGGTCCAGCCAGCTTCTCCATGGCGCATAAGAAATAGTCTATATAATGACATCAGTTCATCTTATCAGAATTCAGTGCTGAACCTTAACAAGCAAGAATATATCGGCTGATCTTCGACGCTTATATGATAACATTAAGGAAGCAACCAATTGTCCAATTAGTCAATTTTTAAGTAACCACTTTATGCAGCTTTGAAGGCTTAATGTTCTGTTAATGAATAATCATACCCCAGCACTAGACATCACAAATCTCACAAAGACCTACCGTGGAAAAGTTACTGCGCTATCGAAAATCACGCTACATGTTAACGAAGGCGACTTTTTTGCCCTCCTAGGTCCAAACGGCGCTGGAAAATCAACTGCAATAGGTATAATTAGTTCTTTAGTAAAAAAAACCGACGGACAAATTAAAATTTTCGGAATTGACATTGACGAAAACTTTGAGAGAGCTAAATCACTGATAGGAATAGTTCCTCAAGAGATAAACTTCAACCAGTTCGAAACTGTTAGCGAAATAATAATCAATCAAGCAGGCTATTTTGGAATTGATCGCAAAACAGCAAAAACTAGAACTAACGATGTGTTAAAACAAACGCAGCTTTGGGACAAACGCGACGAAGTATCTCGTAATTTATCGGGCGGAATGAAACGTAGACTTATGATTTCGAGAGCATTAGTGCACAAGCCGAAACTTTTAATACTAGACGAACCGACAGCGGGAGTAGATATAGAAGTACGGCGCTCAATGTGGGAGTTTCTTAGCAAATTGAATGCGTCAGGTACTACAATAATCCTTACCACGCACTACCTTGAAGAAGCTGAACGATTATGTCGCAATATCGCAATTATAGATGGCGGTGAAATTGTCGAGAATACCTCGATGCAAGCGCTATTACAAAAACTTAGAAAGGAAACCTTTGTATTCGAATGCGCAAGCGAAGTGGAAAAAATGCCTGACTTGCCAGGCACTGAAGTCACGCAACTGGACTCTCGAAGATTCGAAATCGTTATCGATAACGATAGAAATCTCAACCAAATCTTTAAAATACTTTCGGATTCAGGAATACAGGTAGAGAGTATGAGAAACAAAAATAATCGTCTAGAAGAGCTATTCCTTAATTTGGTAACTGGTAATGAGTAATACTAACTCAGAAAACAGCAACAACCACGCCGTAATAGCGTTAAAGGCTATAGTTCGTAAAGAGGTAACTCGTTTTTCTCGCATATGGATGCAAACCATTATTCCCCCAGCAATCACCATGGGTTTATACTTCGTATTGTTTAGCACCCTGCTAGGTTCGCGCATAGGGCAAATGGCTGGTTTCGATTACATACAGTATATAGCGCCTGGAATTATTATGATGGCTATCATAACAAACTCGTACTCTAACGTAGTGTCGTCCTTTTTTGGTGCCAAATTTCAAAGGCATATAGAAGAGATACTAGTATCTCCCGTGCCAAACTACGTAATCTTACTAGGCTATGTTAGCGGTGGCATCTGTCGCGGAGTAATAGTTGGCATTCTCGTAACACTGGTTGCCCTTTTCTTCACTGATTTAGCGATACACTCTTACTCGGTTACGTTCATTGTTGTGATTCTAACATCGGCTCTTTTTTCAATCTGCGGTTTAATCAACGCAATTTTCGCCCAAAAATTTGACGATATTTCCATAGTACCCACGTTCGTACTCACGCCACTCACATACCTTGGCGGTGTATTTTACTCAATCAATCTCCTGCCGGAAGTCTGGCGCCAAATCTCACTTTTCAATCCAGTTCTGTATATGGTCAATGCATTTCGATATGGAATCCTTGGCCACAGTGACATACAGGTTAACTATGCGCTCACAATGATTTGTCTCTTCACAGTCATACTTGCGTTTATAAGTCATGAATTACTGAGACGAGGAATAGGGTTAAAGACCTAGGAAATTATCCGCCTTGTAGTCCTTAAATGCTTTATGAATACGCCGACCCAAGGGATAGCGAAAATCGTTTCCAACCGACATCTGATCTAATATATTAACAGCAACAATATCCGAAGTTGAGCTGGTAAGCCATATCTCGTCCGCGCACAACAACTCATCCCGTCGCACCTCTCGCTCCGTGCACGGTACACCAACAGACCGCACCACATCGCAAATCAATTTTCGCGTGACTCCCGGCAGTATAGCCTTATGGTTAAGCGAGGGGGTCGAGACGCGGCTATCTTTTACAATAAAAATATTACTGGAGGCGCCCTCTGTAACATAACCATCACGAACTAGTATTGCCTCATATGTGCCTTTTTCAATTGCCGCATTTTTTAACAAAAGATTAGGAAGTAACGAAGTTGTTTTAATATCGCAACGTCCCCACCGATTATCTTCCAACGTCACGCACTTCACCTGGCGAAACTCATGATCTCCGACATGCGGTTGACACATTACAAAAACGGTAGGCTTTACATCGTGCGGGAACGCGTGTGCTCTCGGCGCTGCGCCGCGACTAACCTGAATGTAGAGTGATAAATTGACTTTTTCATGGATAGAAATCAACTTCGCAAGCACTTCACGCCAACCATCTCGCGACATCGGGGACGGAATCATTACTTCAGATAAATTTTTCTCTAGCCTATTAAGATGGTCATTTAAGCCAAAAATTCCGCCATCTTGACTCACCAGCACCTCATAGACTGCATCGCCAAAAATAAATCCGCGATCTAAAACAGAAATTTTTGCTTCTTTAATATCAAGATAATTACCGTTTAAAAAACATGTCGTCATAATTCAAAAACAGTTTCAAACAATAAAATTGCCTTGTCCCAGAGGGAAGATATTACCGATCCTGTTTTAACAGTATCCAAAGCGACGATCGGAAATTTCCTAAATTCTTCCCCATCCATCAACAACGCCAAGTGCCCTATCTCTTGACCAACTTCTAAAGGTGCCATCAATGGCTTATTCAATCGCAATTCAGAACTGACTGCCTCGGCGGAGCCTCTCGGGATCACCGCTACAACGTCAGTTGACGAAGCCGCGCGAACTGACTCTACATCGCCACCCCATATTCTACCCTCAGAGATGAATTCACCCGCCGAATAAAATCTTTCGCGAACAAAGAACCTGTAACCATAATTTAAAAGCGCCCTACTTGACTCAACTCGTGTCCCGTCTGAAGAAGCGCCCATAGTGACTGATACCAGTCTCATGCCATCTCTACTAGCAGAGGCTGCAAGACAATAGCCAGCCTTTTCTGTATGCCCAGTTTTAATACCATCTACCGTTGGATCGTAGTTTAGCAAACGATTGCGGTTAGGTTGCTTAATCTTATTAAACGTATAATCTGGCTCGGAAAATCGCTCATAGATCTTAGGGAAATCTCTAATCAATACCCGCGACAAAATTGCTACATCACGCGCAGTAACATAGGTTTCGGCATCAGGGTACCCAGACGCATTAGAAAAACTAGATCCTGACATGCCCAATTTCTTTGCGTAATCATTCATTAGAACAGCAAAAGTTTTTTCGGTACCCGCTATATGTTCAGCCAACGCTACACTAGCGTCATTACCGGACTGGATGATGACACCATCCAAAAGCTGATCAACTGTAACTTTCTTACCCGCTTCGATGAACATTTTTGAGCCGCCCATCCTCCAGGCTTTATTGCTAACTACGACTTGGTCATCCAAAGAAATCAAGCCCTCTTTAAGAGCCTGGGCAGCCACATAGATAGTCATAATCTTAGTGATACTCGCAGGCTCAACTCGTTCATCGGCTTTTTTTTCTGCTAGTACATCGCCAGTACTTTGTTCAATTAATATGTACGATGCCACATCAATATCTGGGGCAGGAATTGAACGTGCGATCTGTGCGGAAAGCTCAGGTACGAATAAAAACACGCATATTATAAGGTAAAGAATGGTCGCGAAGGCGCCTGTAATACCACCATTCTTCTTTGGCCACTCAGATTTTTGTTTCACATTTTCCAAAATTAATTACCTTATTTTTCGCTACGCCACTGCCCTCACAGCCACACATTCTAGTGCATCGAGTGCCAGCGGGTAAGTATTTCTTCGCTTAATTGCGCCACCGCCATCATATACTTGATACGAGGATTGTACTTGCCTAACGTGGAGAAGTTTCTATATCCAATCCAATACTCTGGCCCGGCTTGTCCTTCAAGCTCATACAAAGCAGCATCTGTTATCCTTCCCGAAAACAAAGAGACAGGCTCAATGCCTTCACTTTTCAATAGTCCTAGATCTAAATTGGTTTTAATTCCGCTCGAAACTAACGATTCACGCACTGGGCTGGTAGTTATAGCTCTCGAAAAGACCGGCTCTGATCTTAGCCAACCCCTATCATTTAAATAACTTGCAACACTACCAATTGCATCGCTCGCATTTCCCCAGATATCCTTCTTACCATCCCCGTCGAAATCCACTGCCACATTACGAAATGGAGTCGGCATAAATTGAACCATACCCATGGCACCAGCATATGAGCCAGTGAGCGAAAGGGGGTCGAATGATTCTTCTCGACATAGGATTAGATACTGCACTAAATAATCATAAAAAAGCTTAGTACGACTCTTACTACCACCGGGGTAATGAAAAGCTGCGGTTGCAAGGGTGTCTAAAACTCGGTGGTTACCTTGAATTTTACCATACCTCGTCTCAACACCTATGATACTGACAATAATATGTTCGGGGACTCCATATAGTTTTTTAGCTTTTTCTAGGGATTCTTTATTCTCTTTCCAAAACTTAACCCCATTCGAGATACGCGGCTCATCTAAAAAGATATCTCTGTACTGCAGCCAAGTTTTCCTCTTTTCAGCCGGGTTCTTCAGAGACTTGGTTGTTTTTTCTAGCCGAGAAACTTGAGAAAAAAGTAATTTCAACTCTTGTTCGTCAAAATCGTGATGCGTAGCCATAAAAGTCACAAAATCGTCAACTTGCTCACTATCAAGTGAGGCAGCGCCGACATTAAAGCAACACATCAACGATAAACTGAATATCAACCAAATTAACGATACAGGTATTTTAAACATCAGCGTAGAACTTTTTATGAGTTTGTATAGACATGAGGATACCGAAACCACCTAATATAGTCACCATTGATGTTCCTCCATAGCTTACTAGGGGCAATGGCACGCCCACAACAGGAAGCAAACCAACTACCATGCCGATATTTACAAATACATAGCTCACAAACGTAAAAATTATTGCTCCACCTAAAAGTCTGCTAAATGTATCTTGTGCGTCATATAAAATGACTATGCTCCTAATAACAACAAGAGCATATGCCATAAATAAAACTAAGACTCCAACAAACCCAAATTCCTCACAATAAACAGCGAAAATAAAATCTGTTGCACGTTCAGGCAAAAATTCTAAATGAGACTGAGTGCCATTCAACCAACCTTTACCATATATTCCTCCTGAGCCGATCGCAATCTTGGATTGAATAATATGATAGCCCGCACCTAAAGGATCCCTCTCTGGCGCAAATAAAGTAAGAATCCGTTGTTTTTGATAATCGCGAATAAAGTACCATACAACCGGAGCAAGACAGCAAAGTAGGAATGAAGAATATCTAATAAGCCGCCAACTTATTCCTCCTAAAAATATTATTATCAATCCTGACGAGGCAACTAGAATGGCGGTGCCCAAGTCTGGTTGAAGATATATCAATATCGTCGGCACAAAAATAATAAGGGCACAAAGTAAAAGACCACGAGAGCTCGGAGGTAAAGACCTATTGGAAACGATCGCAGCAATTACGATTGGAACCGCGAGCTTCAAGATTTCAGAAGGTTGAAATCTTATGTAACCTAAATCAATCCACCGACGCGCGCCCTGACCATCACCCCAAAAAGCAACAGTGACAAGCAGCAGAATTCCCGAAACGTATAATATAGGTCCGATTCTTAATAGCGCATTGGGAGACAATTGTGCAACAGAAAGCATGACAAAAATTCCAATACCAATTCGTATGATCTGCGAGATAAAAATTCCAGTTGACTCTCCAGAGGCGCTGAAAAGAACGACCAAACCTAACACGCAAAGCACGGCCAGCCCCCCAGCTAAAGGGAGGTCAACACGACGATTCAGAATACTCATTAAGGTAATCACTTGTTACGCGAAGTCAAAATTTTTGATTCCCAGCGAAGAACTTGTCAACCACTCTTTTGGCGATTGGAGCAGCCACACGACTTCCACTACCGCCATTTTCGATCACTACCGCAATCGCTATAGCGGGGTTTTCTGCGGGCGCATACCCTACGAACAAAGAATGATCCCTCAAATGTACAGGGATTTCATCCGGTTGCAGTTCAAGCTCACGATCGACACTCGAGACTTGAGCAGTACCAGTTTTTCCGGCAAAAATAATCCCATTAGCTAGCTTGCTCGAACGGGCTGTCCCTGCCTTTCCGTGCACTACCTGTACCATGGCCTCACGTACTAAATCCCAATTATTTTGATTTTTAAGTACAACAGCAACGCCATCAGATTGACGCAGATTAATCTCATTTAAGAAATTGTGCTTCGAAGCCCGGAATAAATGAGGTATCTTGGCATCACCTTTGGATGCCAGGATAGAGGTAGCATAAGCAAGCTGCATTGGTGTCGCCAGCATAAATCCTTGCCCTATTCCACTGATTAAAGTCTCACCCTTGTACCAATTTCTCCCTAGTTTTTCTCTCTTCCAATCAGCGGAGGGTACTAGGCCTGCTTTTTCCCCAGGCAAATCAACCCCAGTTTTTTCGCCTAGGCCAAACAGAGTCAATGAATCATGTAGCCCTTGAATACCAAATTTTTTCGCCAAACTATAGTAATACACGTCACAAGACCGTGCGATAGAAGCTGTCATGTTCACGTTGCCATGTCCTTCTTTTGCCCAGCACCTGTACGGTCGGCCATTCTCGGTTAGACGAAAAAAACCAGGACAAAATACGTTAACATCATGCCTCTTAATCCCTGCCTCAAGAGCGCCTAGTGCGACGATCGGTTTAATAATTGAGCCTGGTGGATACTGCCCTCGCAGAAAGCGATTAAACAACCCCCTATCTTTCGAGTAAATTAAAGCATCATATTGCTTTTGAGTAATACCGTTCACAAATAGATTAGGATCAAACGAAGGGTTACTCATGGCTACTAAAATTTCACCATTATTAGGATCAATCGCGACTATCGCGCCAACCTTGCCACTCAACGCTTTAAACGCTTCGCGTTGCAAGTCAGAGTCAATCGTTAACTGGATGTTCTCGCCAGGAATAGAAGCGCGCCGCTCCACAATCCGTATCACTCGACCCTCCGCATTTACCTCAACTCGCTGATAACCTGAGGTCCCATGGAGTAATGGTTCTAAGGATCCCTCAATACCAGTTTTCCCAATAAGACGTGTCCCTCTATAATTCGTCTCATCGAGGTCCTTTAGTTCTTCGGGCTGAATACGGCCCACATAACCTAAAACATGTGCCATCTCTTCCCCTAGAGGATAATACCTTGATGAATTAGGAATTACTGAAACTCCTGGGAACTGAAATCGATTCGCAGCGAAGATAGCCGCTTCCTTCTCAGTAAGGTTGGCTTTAAGTACATGTTTTTGAAAACTTTTACCTTTAGAACTTATTAAACTCTGCTCCAATTGCGCTTCATCAAGCCCTAGCTTTTCCCCTAAGCGAGCTAACGAGGCTTTCATATCATCTATTTTCTCGGGAATTGCCACCAAAGAAAGAGAAGTACTATTGCCAGCTATCAGTTTACCGTTTCTACTGAAAATTAGCCCCCGTGCCGGTACTAAAGGTTCGATCTTTATTCGATTTTCTAGAGACCTAGTACTGAAGTGCTCATTATTCTGGATCTGCAAATAAAATAAACGTACGACTAAACCTAACGCCACGAGAACAAACATGACACACATCAGGTTAAACCTAGTTAAAAGTACCCTTCGCTCAAATTTTGAATTCTTTAGTTCCATATTTATTCTAAAAAAAAAGTTTTCTACGCAATCTCATCTTTAAAAATAATATGTGTTTAGCAATATCCTTCGAGTAATCTTCATCTCTTGACAATAATAGGCCTGTCACAGACTTCTCTTCGGCACGCGACTGTGAAATGTGATGCTAATGACAACCCACACTATAGGCGCAAAAAAAGCGCTCCAAATATAAGTAGTTGAATAACTCACTGACCCAAACGAATTATATATCTGCCAAACTAATGTACGATATAAAAGTATTACTAATGTAATAAAAACTACTTGCTGGACCGGCGGCGCAAATTTAAACCGATGCTGGTAAACTAAAATCAGATAAGCGACTAA
>CALJHG010000025.1 GCA_938075585.1 uncultured Gammaproteobacteria bacterium
CCGACTCGACGGGCTACTTTGACGCCTAAATTAACGCTGAAATAGCGATTATATTACCACTATCGTAATTGTATTTTTATTAATACAAATAAATATTGTATTTTAAAAGATAAACCTTTTTAAAAACATAGACTTATCAAAGACTTAAATGGAGCGGGAAACGAGACTCGAACTCGCGACCCCAACCTTGGCAAGGTTGTGCTCTACCAACTGAGCTATTCCCGCTCGGACTTAGATTAATGAACGAAGATGTGCGCTATTAATGCACCACTAAGAAGTTAATCAAGAGCCAGTTATTGTAGCTTTGAACTCCTTCGTGTCAAGAAACAAAGACCACTGCCACTAAACTCAATCACTATTATTGCTATATGCGCGAGTAGGCACGGCAGATTGACATCACTGCACAAAAAGCTGTGCACATTTGATTGCTACTTTGCAATATTGATGGTTGGGAGTAGACAAAAATCACTTAACTCATCCCAAAGGGGGAAACAATGAACATAGATAAATTAGCACCTATTCTAGCTACTATCGTAGGCATTTTAGCATGTATTCCAGCAGCAGCGATTGCTCCGTGGGCGCTCGTGTTAGTACTGATCGGCCTCGTGCATGGACTTATGAGTCCTGTGAAAAAACACGCATCGTTAGCAATGGTAATAGCTGCAGCAGCCCTCATGCCACAGATAGCCGATAATTTAGACAACATCCCAGCTATCGGTATTCACCTTAATGCCCTTATCGATAATATCTCGGTGGCGATCGCTGGATACGCTGTTTCATCGCTAATCCAAGCTATAAAGAGCAGAGTGGTCTGACTGAACTAATTTCTAACCAACGCTTTGCTAGAGGCGCTTAATGCGCTTCTAGCAAATAACGTTTCCTCAGCAGACCTACCAATCCAGTGAAGGCCACGCAGCCTTTAGATACACCACCATAGACCAAAATGTCATAATACTAGCGATATAGAGAAAGCCCAGGCCTAGGAGCCAGATCCACGCGGGCAAAAACGAAGACCCTCCAGCCAACAGCATTAAAATAGAAAGCATTTGCAGAGCCGTTTTCCATTTACCTAACACTGAAACCTTAACAACCTTGCGTGTTCCGAGTTCCGCCATCCACTCCCGCAGAGCGGACACGGTGATCTCGCGTCCGATAATTACTGCGACAGGTAGGGCGAGGACAAGCTCTGGATTTGCCTGCAGTAAGACAACCAAGACGATAACGACCATAAGCTTATCAGCAACAGGGTCGAGAAAAGCTCCAAAAGGCGAAACCAAATTCAAGCGTCGCGCTATATACCCATCTAGCCAGTCAGTGAAAGCCGCTAATGCGAAAATCGCGGCGCTAACCAGTGGAGCATGTATATACGGCCAATAGAAACAAGCTATAAAAACCGGTATCAACGCGATTCGAGATAAAGTAAGTATATTGGGGATATTATTCATTTTAATAATTTAATGCATCGTAGATGCGTTGCGCTAGATTACGACTGATTCCGGGAACTTTACAAAGGTCACTGACACCCGCACGATTTATACCGTGTATCCCCCCAAAATGCTGTATCAATTGATGCCTCTTTTTAGCTCCTATTCCGTCAACAGCCTCTAGGGGCGATTTCTTTCTATGCTTCGATCTGGCTAGTCTGTGTGCCTCAATCGCAAATCGATGCGCCTCATCTCTAATATACTGCAACAACTGTAAAGCTGGAGAGTCTGCATCCAGCCGCTTCACCCTAGACCGATCGGTCATCACCAACGTTTCTAATCCTGGTTTTCTGGAAGGCCCCTTAGCGATCCCAACAACTAAAACGTTTTTTATTTCTAATGATTTTAACACGTCCTCTGCTTGTGTAACTTGTCCCTTACCTCCGTCCACTACTAATACTTCCGGCATAGGTAGTTCTTCTTTGATCAACCGACTGTAACGCCTTTTCAGTGCTTCGTGCATAGCTGCGTAATCATCACCGGGAGCGGCATTTTTTATATTAAACTTCCGATAATCAGAGTTACGAGGACCAGCCGCATCAAATACAACGCAAGAAGCTACTGTAGATTCTCCACTGAGATGCGAAACATCAAAGCATTCAAGTCTCTGTATAGGTTGTAAGAAACCTAAGATAGACGATAAAGACTCCATTCTAGTTGTCTGATCTGCCTTTCTAGCTAACTTTTGTTCTACAGACACTACCGCATTGTCTTGAGCCATCGTTAGCCATTTAGCTTTTTCCGTCCGAACATTGTTTTGAATCCGAACGCGAAAACCAAAATGCTCAGAAAACGAATTCTGCAACCAATCACCGTCTTCTATGTCATGACTGATGACTATTGTTTTTGGCACATCTTTATCAGAGCTTCCCCCTAAATAGAATTGAGGTAAGAATGCTTGTAGCACTTCTTTTGGCGTATTCTCCGAGGCATTAGTGGGATAAAACGCTTTGTTACCAAGAACTCTGCCATGCCGAATAAAAAAAACTTGTACGCAAGCTACTCCACTTTTAACAGCCGACGCAATGACATCGGCATCGCCATCACTGCTCTCAATATTTTGTTCAATTTGCAAGGTACGTAAAGCTTCGATTTGATCCCTGAACTGTGCGGCCCGCTCATAGTCTAATTTAGTGGCTGCAGAATTCATTCCTCCCTTCAGCAACTCAACGACATCATCGCTTTTTCCTTCCAAAAATAAACTTGCATGCCTCACGTCAGCCTTATAATCTTCACTGGATATCAAGCCAACACACGGCGCAGAACATCGCTTGATCTGATGCTGTAAGCAAGGTCGACTTCGGTTTCTAAAAAATGAATCATCACACTGCCTAATTAAAAATAGTTTTTGCAACAAGCTTAAAGTCTCTCTAACCGCCGTCACGTTAGGGAAAGGACCAAAATATTTACCATACTTATTCTTTTTCCCACGATGAAATTTTAGCCTCGGAAACGGATGTTTAGAATCTGCGTAAATATAAGGGTAGCTCTTATCATCTCTCAGAAGAACGTTATATCTAGGCCGTAAGTCCTTGATCAAATTACTTTCTAATATAAGGGCTTCCGTTTCGTTCCTAGTCACAGTAATAATGAAATGGTTGGTCACGTTAACCATCGCTGACACTTTCGGAGAGTGAGAGTCCGTCTTACTAAAGTAACTCGCCACTCTTTTCTTTAATATCCGTGCTTTACCCACATAAATAGTTGCGCCTTGCGCATCAACCATTTGATAAACTCCAGGTAAACTGGGGAGTTGTTTACTTTCTTGGAGCAACTCATTTCGCGATTTGGACTGCTTACTCATTGGGGCATACGGTCAACTATATTCCGTGCATTTTCGAAGACTTCCTCAAACATTTCCACTGTTAGGCGGCGTGTCTGAGTATTGTACCGACTACAGTGATAACTGCTAAGTAAATTCAAATCATTAAATTTAATAGAAGATAAGTTGCCGTGACCAAATTTAAATGATCGAGACGGCAAGTCACAAGCTTTTAAAACCGCTTCGTGAGCCACACGCCCTAAAGCCACTACAACTCCTCCCGACTTTACTTGCTTTAGATCAAACCGTAAATATTCAAGGCAATTACTCACCTCATCACTTTTTGGCTTGTTCTGAGGTGGCACACATCGAACCGCATTTGTGATCCTGCAGTCGATCAATTTCAATCCATCTGCAAGCGATGTGGAACTGGATTGATTTGAGAAACCAAATTTATATAAAGTCGAATATAGCAGTACTCCCGCATGATCACCGGTGAAGGGACGTCCAGTTGCGTTTGCTCCGTGCATTCCTGGTGCAAGTCCAACAATAAGTAAAGCTGAATTGGAATCGCCAAATGCCGGTACAGGGCGTCCATAATAGTCAGGAAACCTTTCTCGACTTCTCACTAAAAATTTAGCTAATCGGGGGCATCGGACACAGTTCGGCGAAAAGCTGTCATCAGAAGCTTGGGCGTTATCGCTCACAGGACTTTAGTTTCCAGAAGATAGGCCACAATAGTTTTAAATACTGAAGTGAATACATCCGGATGCTCCTCCATCCATGATTGCAGCTCATCGGCGCGGCACCATCGCGAGGCAATGATTTCTTCTGGATCTGGCGATATGATTGAATTTTCTCTACACAAAAATATATTGATGAATTCGTATCCAGTATCAACCGACGCTTCCAAACAAAACATTTCCTCTAACACCACTCCTCTAAGACCCAGCTCTTCGCTCAATTCTCTTTCAGCAGCTTCCAAGGGAGACTCGCCAGGATCGATATGCCCAGCTGACGAGGTATCCCATTTCCCTGGCTCACTGTCTTTACTCCACGCACGCTGCTGCAACAAGATATGATTATCACTATTCATTAAAACCACATGCACGGACCTGTGCATTAAATTCGTCGCGTGCACTATTCCTCGTCTCTCTATCCCGATAATTTCATTTTCGGCATTAACAATCTCGAGTAGATCCTCAGATTGGTTCATATAGTACCCGCAACAACCCGCTAGACGTTTGTGTCGCTAGAAGAGACGGCCAGATGTAAGTCTTTCTGAAATGCATCAAACACTACTTGTGAGGATGGCTCGAGTAAAAATGTTAGATACACGGTCAGGTCTCGATCGTCGAGAACGGTGTTACTAGGATTTTTACCAAACACGTCGTGTTTGTATATACCTTTTTCTCGAATTTCGGTGGCCGCATCAAGGCGTAATGAGTCCAAGGGTGGCTTAGCCCACTGACATAAAGGAAAAACTACGAATGTAACGAACTGATCTAATGACCTACCCGATGAGTTTCTCAACAGTCCCCTTAGATTTGTATAGATGGTTTCAAATGCTTCACTAAGAGCGTGACTCAGCAGAACTGATGATTCATCTGAGGACTCAGACTCCCTCTGTTGTTTTATGAGAGACACAACCAACTGTAAATGGACAATAATAGTTTCAATTCGATTATCAAATGCTTCTCTCTGGTTATTATCTAAGTATGACAACACTAACAAGTACTCTAAGACAGTGTGGTAAGACGATATAGCTGCCATTACACGACGGTCTAATACTCCTGTGTCATAGTCTCCAGAACTCGTGAAGAATCGATTCCTTAAATTCAAGTAAATAGCTCGCGCGGCATTAAAGAAAACAAACTGTAAATGACGCAGTGTACTGTCTGTATTAAATGATTCGTCCCCGGTTAAAAGTTTCTCGTTGTATGGATGTGGAGTAAGAGCCTCTGGCGAAAATTTCACTGCAAGTTTTTGATACTTGGACAGGCTTTGAGCTTGCCTCTCATAGAACTGACGACTAGGCGCGAGAACATATTCATTCCTTATGCGCGAAAAATTCAGCGAACCAACACAAGCCCAGATAGCCCAACAGATGGTACAAAAAATGGAAACTGCCAATCCATTAAAAATTACAGTCAATAATGACAAGAGGAGTCCCATCACAACTGTGGCTATAGGCAGCGACATTCTTAAGTATGCCATGGCTACACAACTGCTAATAACTAGACCAAAGCAAAGTAAAATTATCAATCCATCTCCCCCGACCTCAAGGCGAAAGGCCTACGAAAACGAACACACTGCATGACACAATCAACTGCCATAACTAGCTTCTAAACTGTCCAGCGGACTTTTTTGAATACCGTGATTAGGAATAGGATAACGTAAGCCATTTTTATGAAGAGCTTCAAGTCCTCGCACAAGCTTAGGTAGAAAGCTCGGGGGCAAAGCTATCAATAATTCATCATCCTGAACTCCGCCGAACTTCCTCTCAGCATAACATGGTATGGAAATTGATGGCTCTCCGGTAGCTAGAGCGCGTCCCCACGAGTCAGCGCAAGCACTTTCACCTACTACCGTAAAAGAGTACTTTTTATACTCAGCATATTGCAGTCCGTTAACTATAGTTATCATTTGACCAGGGGTCGCGTAGAGTAAACATATGTCGGGATTGTCAATGCGGGCTGAGGTGAGAGGTGATACTGCAAGTGCCTTATAATCTCCGTACGGAGCGCAATCCATTGCTACTTGGTGCGCTGCGCTGTCTTCTAACTTGCCAAACCACACTCCTTCCATTTTTTTACCACTCAACCATTCTTTTGTGCGAGGATAAAGACCCACCACCGCACCGCACTGTTCTCCCATTAAATTTTCCTGCGTTATCCCTATAGTCGAACCTATCCAACGACACTGAGCTACGATCTGATCGGTGGCCAATTTTTGTGACACATCAGGCACTCTAATTCGATGAATATTCTGCATCTGCTCCACCGTGTGAAAACGTTTCATTCCTATCGGGGTCGCTTTCAATTTCAGATAGCGCGTCAGGCCCTCACACAAGGCAGCAAAGTCGTACTGAGTAACGTCTCCAAAACAATTCTTTTCCACCATATACAACTTCCTTACCTGTTTTATATACCCTCACTTCCATAGTAACCTTTTATCTCAAGGAGAAAAACGCTATCTTTAGTACTAATTTATTATCCATTTCATCTAAGGGGAGACAGCGTCATGGGGACAGTTGACTGCGAAATAAAAAATTATATAGCGACGATAACTTTCACTAACCCGCCAAAAGGGTTCTTCACGGCAGATATGGTGGAACAGCTGGGCAATATACTAGATGAGCTGGCAGATAACCCAGCAGCACGGGTAGTCGTTTTTACCGGTGGATTACCGGATGTTTTCATACGACATTTTTCGGTCGAGGAAATCATAAGCTGGATCCCTGGCATGAAGGAACGGCGCGCCGAAGGGCAGCCAGATCCGAAATTTGCTCGAACTCCATTACGAATGGTATGGGAGAAAATTGATAATTATCGAAAACCCACCATCGCTGCTATTAACGGTTATTGTGGTGGCGGCGGATGCGAACTAGCACTTGCGTGCGACATCAGGCTTGCCGGGGCCGGCGATTACACGATTGGGCAAATGGAAATCCTAGTAGGTATTTTACCCGGTGCTGGCGGGACAACCCGGCTCGCGAGACTCGTAGGTGTTGGCAAGGCGCTAGAATGGGTGCTGCGTGGGAGAACATTTTATCCTGAAGAAGCTGCGGCTGAAGGTCTCGTGCATCACTATATCGAAGGACCCGTCCTTCCGGCTGCTATAGAAATCGCATCGGAATTTGTTGACAAACCCGCCTCTACGTTATCAGCTATAAAACAGGTACTACGATCTAGCTGGGGGCACACAACTGCCGATGGCGTAGATGAGGAGGGTGATTTGTTTGGGAACATAATATCTAGCGATCCGAGAGCACTAGAAATGATGGAAGAGTATGTCGCCAGTGGCCATGTAATGAAAAAGTTTTAAAGATCTCTCAACCTTCGCTCACTGCGGACCAAATGTGTTCTTATGTACCCGAAAAGTAAGTTAGACGCACCACAAGAGGGCAGAAATCTCCGCCGAAAAATTATGAATAAGTCAATAATGTAACTACATTTCTATAAGCGATACGCTGTTCCTGTTCGATTGGAGTGTCGGGCTTATACGCCAATTTCGAAACCGACCCCCAACATGAGGCCATAACTATATCAACTAGTGTTGCCACATCTAATTCAGATGGAATCAAGCCATCTTGCTTACCTCGAGAGATCGAATTAGCGAAGGTTTCCCTCAACGGGCCCTCAGTTTCATCGCAAATATTTCTGATGTCCTTGTCACGGCTAGCCTCGGTATAAATTTCTACCCAAATTCTAGCATCTGTACTATGGCAGAATCCCACAATACTTTTAACACAATGAGCTATTGCTTCAATGGGGTTGAGTGCTTGAGACACCAGCTCGAGCTCCGCCCACAACCCTTCTTGATCCTCCGAACAAATTTCTCTAACCACCTCAATTTTGCTGGTAAAGTAATTATAAAAACTACCAGAGCTTAAACCGGCCTCAGCAAAAATAGACCTCATACTTGTAGCGTGAAATCCTTTTTGCGAAAAGCATTTTCTCGCGGCAGTTAAGATCTGCCCCCTTCGAATATTTTCCGGCTCATGTCGTTTAACACCCACGCTCAATCCGCCACAAGTTCCTCACAATAAATATAATAATATCCTGCTAGATATTGGTTTTTGCTAATTTAGCACACTCTGCGCAGCTCTAACTCTTCAGCAAGCTACTAGTTAATCTGCCTGTGATAAGTTGTCAGCTGCAGATTTACCGTTTTGTCCAGTCACAACATCAAAGTTCACTCTCTGACCTTCTTTCAACGTTGACATGCCAGCCCTGTCAACTGCCGTCATATGAACGAAAACATCATTGCCACCATCCTCTGGTTGAATGAAACCGTATCCTTTGCTTGTGTTAAAAAATTTAACTGTACCAGTCGCCATACTTATTTCCTTAAAAATTTTTTTACTGTATATCTCGGCCTAAAACTTATTATTTATCACCGACAAAACCAATTGTGTAGCAATATGCCTCAAGCCACAACCTAATTCACACATCAAAAGTCAATCTCTCCTTTTTAAGACCGCTTGTAAAGGACAGAAAAACAGTCAGTATTTTCGCTAATAAGGCAACAATATCAATGGATTAAACTCGATTTATCTCTGGGGGCAGCAGGTTGTCCTCCCTTGGGGCTGCCTTAAAGCTCCCTTACGATATGCAGGTGCATCTTTTAGGGTTAAGCTCTAGAGAGCTTCAGGTTGGCGGAAGCTGGGGGATTCGAACCCCCGAAGGACTCTCGCCCTTGCTGGTTTTCAAGACCAGTGCATTCAACCGCTCTGCCAAGCTTCCACCTGCTATTGTATCGAAAAAACACTGCAATGGAACAGCTTGTGAGCCCACAAAAATATTAATCGTCCTAACATAGAGAAAAGTTTGAAAAAGTAGTAGAAATTTTCTTCATTAAAAAAGTTTTTGCCATATTTTTTATCACAAAATTTGAAACGTTACGAACGTGTGACCAAAATTAGAATCAGACACGTATTATCCTAGCGATACCTTCACATAAGCAGCTAAAATACATATACTCAGTATGATAGTTTGAAAGGAGCATAAAAATGCAAAACAATGCAGTAGCCAATCGTAGTGCCGAAAGTATTCTTTATACTAATAAATTAATTCGCAATACTTATATCTTACTCTCCATGACACTTTTATTTAGCGCAGTGACAGCTGCAATATCAGTAGTCTTGAGAATGCCGCCTAGTACCTATTTGTTCTCCATAGGCGGCGCTTTCGTATTGATGTGGTTTGTGCTTCCGCGTAAAGCTAATTCAAGTTCTGGCATAGGAATCGTGTTTCTAATAACGGGGCTTTTGGGGTTTTCGCTGGGTCCGATGCTCAACATGTACCTTTCACTCCCTAATGGACCTCAAATCGTTGCCACGGCGTTAGGTGGAACCGGCGTGATTTTTATGGGCCTATCAGGATACGCACTCACAACTAAAAGAGACTTTAGTTTCCTCGGCGGTTTTCTGTTCGTAGGTATTCTAGTGGTCCTGGGAGCGGCAATTCTAAATATCTTCATGGCAATCCCTGCCCTTTCACTTGCATTATCTGCTGCGATTGTAATGCTTATGAGCGGCTTTATTCTTTTCGATACTAGCAAGATGGTAAATGGCGGCATAGACAATTATGTCATCGCTACCGTGCAACTTTACTTGAACATTTTCAATCTATTTGTCAGCCTATTGCATTTATTAGGTTTTGCTCGAGACGAGTAGCCTAACGTTACCAAGGTCGTCTAGAAATGTGGCTAAAGATAGGCACGGCATTGCTCCTTGCGGCGATGGTTATACTGCTGCTGCCGCAGGCCAAAAATATGGTTAAACATAGTCCTAAGGCAAAAAGTGGTGATTGGTCGAGTTTTGTAATGCCTATAACATTAGTTGCACTATTAGTGGTCATACTAATGTGGATCGTTTGATGTGCGTCTATCCGAATCGCTTCACTTATGTGCTACAGGTAGATGTCGCCTGAAAAGTAATCCTGTAGCGCTTCAGGAATTTTGATGCGACCATCTTCTTGTTGGTAGTTCTCCATCACAGCAATTAACGTCCTTCCTACCGCTAGACCTGAGCCATTTATTGTATGGATTAACACGTTTTTGCCATCTGACGAATTCTTTACTCTAGCCCCTATTCGACGTGCCTGAAAATCTTCAAAATTACTGCACGATGATATCTCACGGTAGCAGTTTTGTCCTGGCATCCAAACTTCTAAATCAAATGTTTTCGCTGCAGAAAATCCGAGATCACCCGTACATAGCTCAACCACACGATATGGTAGCTCCAAACGCCGTAGAATTTCTTCGGCGTGATTCGTCAACTCGTTCAATGCCTGAATCGATTTCGTAGCATGAACAAATTGAACTAGTTCAACCTTCTCAAATTGGTGCTGCCGAATCAAACCGCGTGTATCTTTACCGTACGACCCAGCTTCGCTGCGAAAGCATGAAGACAAGCAAGCAAACTTTACGGGTAAATCTTTTTCCTCGAAAATCGTTTTACGCCCTATGTTGGTAACGGGCACTTCCGCCGTCGGGATCAAATAAAAATTTTGATCACCAGTCCTAAAAAGATCTTCTTCAAATTTAGGTAATTGACCAGTGCCGGTCATAGTTTCTTCACTAACCAGCAACGGAACCTGTATTTCGACGTAGTCGTGTTCTTCTGTGTGAACGTCAATCATAAATTGACCTAAGACTCGATGTAATTTTGCGATACGTCCTTTTAGCACTGCAAAACGAGCCCCAGACAGTCTAGTAGCTGCTTCCAGATCGAGTTCGCCTGACGAGTTACCTAAATCAACATGATCTTTAGGCGAGAATCCCATTTCAGGCACAATGCCCCACTTTCGTAATTCTTGGTTACCACCTTCATCTGAGCCTAGAGGGACATCATCCATTGGTAAATTAGGTAGATTAAGAAAAAAACTCTCCAATTTAGACTGTACTAAAATTAATTCGGAGTTAGTTGATTTCAACTCCTCAGCCAACTTACTCACATCTTCAACTATCGCTGACGCGTCACCTCCAGAGCCTTTAATACGACCGACTTCTTTACTTAGCTTATTCCTATCAGCCTGCAGGCTTTCGGTCTTGATTTGCAATTGTTTACGTTCACTTTCGAGTGTGTTGTAGGTTGACTCGTCGAAGACAAATCCTCGTCGCGCTAAACGTGAAATCACTTGAGAAAGGTCTTTTCTTAAAAGCTGGGAATCTAACATAAAAGTGATCCATGAAGCTGCGTGGAATTAATTTTGGGATTATTTATTTTATCAAACATCATAGATAAAAGCATCGGGAGAGAAAATCACTCCACAAAAATTTTCGCGCCCTGGCAACCTAACCAGCATGCAGACACGCATAGAAAAACGTTACCTAAAATATTGGCCATAGCTAGTAGGAGGTTGCCATTTTCTATCAAACGCAAAGTCTCAATCGCAAAGGCGGAAAAAGTAGTGAACCCACCCAGCAAACCTATAAATAGTAAAGGTTTCCAGATCTCATCAAATAACGGCTTCCCAGCCATAAAGACAAATAGCGCGCCGATAGCCATTGATCCCGAGAGATTTACAAACAAAGTACCATACGGAAAACTCTGACCTAAAGTGCTTTCAAACCAAGAGGAAAACACGAATCTCAGGACCGCGCCGACACCTGCTCCCGCAGAAATCAAGAGTATATAAACCATCATTTACCGAGCCTTGAAGCATCGGCAATCGCTTGTCGAATAGAATCCAACCGTGCCTTTATTTGCTTTTCTAATCCATTATCCGTGGGATTATAGTACACCTCGCGCTTACAGGAATCAGGAAAGTAAGATTGGCCTAGAGCAACATTTGATGGCTCATCGTGATCATAGCGATATGAGGCACCGTAACCCATTTTTACTCCAAGATTACTAGACGGATTACGTAGGTGCAGAGGCACCGGATCCGAGCCATTATTCTTTATATCGTGCACTGCGCTTTTAAAGGCACTGTGTATTGCATTACTTTTCGGAGCACACGCAAGGTAAATCAAAGCTTGTGCCAACGCCAATTCGCCCTCCGGAGAGCCCAAGCGTCTCCAAGCATCCCAACCATCTAGCGCGATTGATAATGCTCTAGGATCGGCATTACCAATATCTTCAGATGCGATCCGCGTAAGACGCCTCGCTATAACTGATAAGTCACAACCTCCGTCCACTAACCTAGCGAACCAGTAAAGACCTCCATCTGGACTGGAGCCACGAACAGACTTGTGAAGAGCTGATAGCTGGTCATAGAAGGAATCGCCATTTTTATCAAATCTGCGATAATTCCCCGTCACAGTGAGTTTTTCTAACATCTCCATATCAAGTGACATACTAGAATCAACTTGTAAAACTAATTCCAGCAAGTTTAGCGCCTTCCGACCGTCGCCGTCGGACAACTCTACTAAATAGGCTAGCGCATTCTCTTCCGCCGTTACATGCTTATAGCTATCTGTATTAAGCGCTCGTTTTAAAAGACGAAGTATAGACTCCGGTCCTAGTGGCTCTAGGTGATAAACTGAAACTCGAGACATTAATGCATTATTAATTTCAAATGCGGGATTTTCGGTTGTAGCTCCGACAAAATAAAATAAGCCGCTTTCTATATGGGGCAAGAAAGCATCCTGTTGGCTTTTACTAAATCTATGCACCTCATCTACAAAAACGATCGTCGCACATCCCTGAGAACTATTTTCTTTAGCTCGCTCAATCGCATTTCTAATATCTTTGATGCCACTCATTACCGCAGACATGCTGATAAATTCAGCATCCGTACTTTTTGCCAACAGACGTGCTAATGTCGTTTTCCCAGTTCCAGGCGGGCCCCAGAGGATCATCGAATGCAAACGACCCGAATTAAATACCTCGATTAAAGGAGTTCCTTTGCCCAACAACTTTGCCTGCCCTTGAAATTCTTCAAGAGTACTCGGTCTAAGTCGCTCAGCAAGAGGTATCATATTATTTGTTACTCAACGCCGATCGTAGATCGTATCAATATCAGGGGGTGGTACAAACTGGAAATCACTAGCCTTCAATCGTGGGTTAGTTTTTGGATTCACAAACTCAATCAGAGTGCTGAAGCCTGAGGGATCAATCGATCTCACAGATTTAATCATCGTATCAACATATTCCACGTCTACAGATAGAATTGCATCATCGGCTCCTAATCGGAGTCTCAACCAACCCGGGGAAGAGAGTTCCTCGACTACGTACTGCTGATCTGCCTTATCCACAACTCCAAAAATCTTTAAAATGACAGAGTTTTCTACAGAACGACCTTGGCGCACAAAAACTTGCTCGAGATCTGGCTCGTATACCCACAAGGTAATTCCATCACTAATAACTAATTGTTCTTCATCCGTATCGAGATAGTGCCAACGGAACATACCTGGTCTCATAAGCTTGCATGTACCCTCTACCGACACTATCAACTGCCCAGTCTCATTGTACCGATGCTCTACAAAGTCTGATTGAAACGAATCTATACCTTTTAAATACTCAAGGAAATTAGTTGGCGCGGCCGCCACGTAAGAAAGGTCAAAAAAAAAGATTAATACCAATACGTGGAGAATTTTATCCAGCACTGCAATCAATCCTTCGGAGGCGGCGGCGCTAACACGTCCCGAGTCCCGTTAGACTGAAGTTCTCCAACAACACCAGATCTCTCCATCTCTTCAACCATTCGCGCGGCTCGATTGTATCCAATCTTTAACCGGCGCTGGACACCGGAAACAGATGCTCTTCGAGTTTCAGTCACGATCGCGACCGCCTGATCATACAATTCGTCAATCTCCTCAGCAGAGCCGCCCATCGCATTACCACCGGATAACCCGTCAGGAATATCAGTCGGGCCAGCTAAGACCTCCTCGACATAGCTAGGAGTCCCACTCTTTTTCAACCTTTGTACAACTTTATGCACTTCATCGTCCGAAACGAACGCACCATGAACTCGCATTGGGATCGCAGTGCCAGGCGGTAGATAGAGCATATCGCCATGTCCAAGTAAAGTTTCAGCACCCATCTGGTCTAAAATTGTTCTTGAATCAACTCTGGAAGAAACTTGGAAAGCGATTCTGCTCGGAATATTGGCTTTGATCAAACCAGTAATGACGTCAACCGATGGCCTTTGGGTAGCCAAAATCAAGTGAATCCCTGCCGCACGAGCTTTCTGGGCCAACCGTGCTATCAGCTCTTCGACTTTCTTGCCAACCACCATCATCATATCAGCTAGTTCATCTATGATAACCACTATATGAGGCAATTTTGCCAGCGGAGGCGCTTGGTCGCCCTCCAACTCTAAGTTAAATAAAGGGTCGATTATTGGATTCCCACTATTTTGGGCTTCGACCACTTTTCTATTGTATCCGCTGAGATTTCTTACTCCTAGCGCGGCCATCAGCTTATAACGGCGTTCCATTTCAGCAACACACCAGCGCAGAGCATTCCCAGCTTCTTTCATATCGGTCACAACCGGAGCGAGTAATGCAGGAATGCCCTCGTACACCGAGAGCTCTAGCATCTTAGGATCTATCATTATTAGGCGAACATCATCAGGCTTAGACTTATATAGCAAACTTAGAATCATAGCGTTTAAGGCGACCGATTTCCCGGCTCCGGTTGTTCCTGCGACTAGCAAGTGCGGCATCTTAGCCAAATCGGCAACAGTCGCCTTACCAGATATATCTTTCCCTAAAGCCATTGTCAGTTTGGAAGCGCTGCGGTCATATACTTCAGATTTCAATATATCACCCAAAGACACAATTTCTCGATGCTCATTAGGAATTTCTAAACCAATACAAGTTTTACCAGGGATCACCTCTACTACCCGCACACTAATTGTCGAGAGCGAACGTGCCAAATCTTTGGATAAGTTCGTAATACGGCTAGCCTTAATGCCTGCGGCTGGCTCAAGTTCAAAACGTGTGATTACTGGTCCAGGCTCAACCGCAATAACCTCTACATCAATCCCAAAATCTTTTAATTTAAGCTCCACTTGTCGAGACATCGCTTCAAGTGCTTCATTAGAAAATCCAGTGTTACCAGTGCCTTTATCAACATCTAACAAACTGAGTTCTGGTAATTCCCCTACTGAATCCTCGAAAAGTACTGCCTGCTTTTCTTTTTCAGTTCGGATGCTCGATGGAATATCCTCAATTCGAGGTACGATTTTTCTGGGTTCCCGTTTACTCTTTTTTTCTACGTCCTTCTTGATTATGGTCTCTCGCTGCCTTTTCGCTTTATAGCCTTCGAATCGATCTAACAAGCTATCTAGTTCTACAGACAGCCGTTTTTGTAGACTGATCGTGCGTTCTCCCAGCATCTCCGCCACTCTGATCCATGAAAGCCCAGTAAGTAGCGTCGTCCCAGTAAGAAAAAAACCAGTTAAAATAATCGGACCTCCAACCCCACCAAATAAATTTAGCGCCGTTGATCCAACCAAGTCACCCACTATCCCGCCCGCATTTTGAGGCGAAGTGGTCAACAATGCGACACCGCGAAACCAAAAGAGCCCACATCCTCCGATCAATACGAAAATGCCTCCAACCAGCCGAACTATTATTTGGATATAGTCGTCAAAGACGCCTGTTGCCCCCTGTCGGTAAATCACGAAACCTATAGCTAGAAATAATAATGGCAGCGAGTATCCGAATTGACCTAGCAGAGTTAAAGAAACATCCGCACTCCAAGCGCCCACCGCACCCGCATTATTCGCCACAGTTTCGTTTAGGCCCGCATTTGACCAACCAGAATCGTAGGGATCATAAGAAATCAAAGACACGAAAAAGAAAATAGCACTAGCACAAAAGCTAATTAGAATAGCTTCTTTCAGTCTCTGTACTAAATGTTTACCAGCCTCTGGTATTTCATGAGGTACTTTACGCTTAGCCTGTGCCATAGATTCAACTGATTTATTTAGTATATCGTCTAACTATATAAAAATAATAAAAAATTGCAAGGTTATAGTCATTGTGGTCTGTGAAATGTGACTTTATGGTAATCGTCTAAATTTTGGAGAAAGTTCCTATAACGTAATGTAACCAGTATAATTAGTTGTATCGGTTATAACTTATCGGTAATTTATCGCGGACTATTGGGCGAGCTACCCGAGAAAAAAGTAGCTTGCAGTAGCGTAACTTGAATCAAAACATTATATAGACGAAGCCAAATTTATGAGTAATCCAACGAAAACCTATCGCCTCTCCTTCTTCAATCAAGGAAAGATATATGAGATTTATGCTAACTCTATTTTACAAAGCGAGCTTTTTGGTTTCATTGAGGTTGAAGGTATTGTATTTGGCTCTAAAACTTCGTTAGTTGTTGACCCTTCCGAAGAGCATCTTAAGACTGAATTTGACGGTGTATCCAAAACACATATTCCAATGCAGGCAATAATACGGATTGACGAGGTTGAAGAGACTGGGCAAAGTAAAATTACCGATAGTGACGGTAAGAATAGTAATGTAGCTAATTTCCCAGTATTTGCACCGAATGGAGACCGACCAAAAAAGTAAACAACTTCCACGGCTTGCTTCGTTTCAAATTTGAATTCAATCCAATCAAAAATCATAGGCCATTGCATAATTAAAAATCTCAAAAGTATGGAATACGTACCGACACTTTGGTAATGGAAATAACTTCACACGATTCCCTTGAAGCAATCTGCGCTGAAGAATGGGACGCCTTAGCAGGCAGTAACCCTTTCCTCAAATATGGATTTCTACGGTCATTAGAAACCTCTGATTGCCTCCAGTCGCAAGGATGGTACCCGCAACACATTGTGGTATCGTCGGACGGCTCAATTGTTGGAGCAATGCCTCTTTACATTCGAGATAATTCCTATGGCGAATTTGTGTTCGATTGGGCGTGGGCTGAAGCTTACGAAAAAGCTGGTGGGCGCTACTATCCAAAATTAGTGTCAGCTATACCATTTTCGCCGGTGAGTGGTAGTAGGCTCCTCACCCATAATGATGATCCTGACAAAAATGATATAAAAAAACTATTAGTCAGTACTGGTATAAAATTGTGCACTGACAATAATCTATCGTCTTGGCATTGCTTGTTTATCGATCTCGAACCTCACGAGATTTTCGTGAACAGCAATATGTTAGCTCGCTTAGGATGCCAATATCATTGGTACAACAGAGACTATCTGGATTTCCACGATTTTTTGAGTACGCTCTCATCTAAGAAAAGAAAAAATATTAAAAGAGAACGTCGACTTGTCGATAAACTTAATCTCAACATAGAAACTTTAGTAGGAGCTGAGATCTCTGAAAAGCATTGGCAAATATTTTATACATTTTACTGCGCGACCTTCACAAAGAAATGGGGGGCTCCTCGATTAACGCTAGAGTTCTTTCTTAACCTAGAGAAGAATCTTCCTGGAGCTGCCGTGTTGATCCTGGCCCGTGACAGCCAAAACTATGTTGCGGGAGCATTTTCTTTACAAAGCGAAGATGTTTTATACGGACGACATTGGGGCTGTGCCCGGGACTATAACAATTTACATTTCGAACTCTGTTACTATCAGACCATAGAATATTGTATTAAGAATAATTTCAAGAAGTTGGATGCCGGCGCACAGGGCGAGCACAAAATTGGTCGTGGTTTTGAGCCGGTCGAAACCTGGTCAATGCACTGGTTAAAAGATGAAAATTTTAGGGCGCCCGTCGCAAACTTTTTAGATCATGAGACAAAAGCAATAAAGGACTATATAGCGCAACTAGCTGAACACTCGGCTTTCCGAAAATAGAAATGATATACATATGATCGATTACAAAAATGACTCTACAACCTGATTGTTTTTTTTCGTTCAAACAAAATAAGATGCTTCAGAATTTTCCTGAAACATGTGAAACCATTGCCTCTCCTAACGGCCTACTTGCTGCAGGAGGCAACTTGACCCAGAAAACACTCATCACGGCTTATAAAAAAGGCATATTTCCTTGGGGAGAAAATGGTGGTTTACCACTTTGGTGGGCACCTGATCCTCGGGCGGTCTTATTTCCAAATGAATTAAAGATCTCTAAAAGTCTATCTAAAACAGTCAAACGGAATGACTTCAGTGTTACATTTGATAGAGAATTTGATACGGTCATATCTTCTTGTGGGCCTGATAGAGGTGAATCTACCTGGATTAGTTCCGACATATTAAATGCCTACACGAACCTTTTTAATCAGGGTTATGCTCACTCGGTAGAATGCTGGTTTGAAGGTAAGATTTGCGGTGGTTTATATGGCGTTGGTATTGGACAAGTCTTTTTCGGCGAATCTATGTACAGTAAAAAGCGAGACGCCTCAAAAATTGCGTTGATTTTTCTATGTGATCGGCTTTTTCATTGGGGATACCAATTTATAGACTGCCAAGTCCATAGTGAACATCTAATGAAGCTAGGTGCCAAGACACTGCCTAAACCTATTTTTGAAAGCCTTCTGCATCAGTACCTAAGAAAAAATCCCAGCGATGACGCGTGGCGAGCATCTTGAACAAACCTCACTACATCAGATCACAGCCACACAGTTGTGGCTACGTGACTGGTCAAAAAGCAATAACAAAATTTTTCCACCCTTCAAATAGTATGGACAACGATATATATGGTGAGCTCGCAGCAAACGGTTTTCGCCGAAGTGGCGAGCATGTTTACGCACCCGATTGTCCCAGTTGCGCTAGATGCATTCCTGCAAGGCTTAAAGTTTCAGAATTTAATCCAAGAAAGAGTCACTTAAGGACGATTAAAAGGAATAATGATCTTACAATTACTCAAGAAATTAGCACTTTTAATAACGAGCATTTCCAGCTGTTTCAAGCTTATATCAGTGCTCGACACTCCGAATCGCCGATGCTCGAGCTCTCGAGAAAAGATTATATTAATTTTCTAACAGCATCATGGTCACAAACTTTTTTCCTAGAATTCAGACACGGGAAAGAACTACTAGCCGTTGCAGCTATAGACGTTCTTCGAAACGGAATATCTTCCGTATATACTTTTTACTGCCCAACATCCTCCGGCAGAAGTCTAGGCAATTTCGCTATTCTTAAACAAATAGAGATGGCTAGGGAACTTAATCTGAAATGGTTATATCTTGGGTATTGGTTACACGATTGTAAAAAAATGTCTTATAAAACTAATTTTCGGCCAATCCAGTTTATGACTAGCGGCCAATGGGGCTACCCGTATCAAAAAACTTGAGTTCTCACTTTGTACAAATATTTTGCCGTTAACGCCACTAACAGGCATAATCTCATGGCACTTGCTCTATTGAGAGCAACTTGTCTTAAAAATCTAAGGTAGCTGGAAGTATATGGCGAAAGAAGAACACATCGAAATGCAGGGTAAAGTGATCGACACATTGCCAAACACAGTCTTCCGAGTGGAACTAGAAAACGGTCACGTCGTGACCGCACATATTTCGGGTAAAATGAGAAAGAATTACATTCGAATATTAACCGGAGACGCTGTAACGGTCGAACTCACTCCTTACGACTTAACCAAGGGGCGCATCACCTATCGAGCTAGATAGCTACTAATCTGGAAACCCTTCTGTCCGATACGTTCTTAACAAACCATTATGTTGAGACCATAAGGCGAAATCGCTGCAAATCCTCAAGTGTATCAATCCCGATGCCGCAGGGCTCTACTGCGTCGACAACTCTTATAGTATGACCTCTAGACAATCCTCTTAGCTGTTCAAGCTGCTCAAGCCTTTCATAGTCAGATTGCGGAGCCACAACAAAAGTCTTTAAGTAGGAAACTCTGTAGGCATAGATCCCCACGTGTCTTTTATATGCCGACAATACGGTCTGCGTATCTCTCCTCCTATCTCTATTAAAAGGAATCAACGACCTGCTGAAATATAATGCGTTCAGCATGTCGTCTCTGACAACCTTTACTACGTTTTCATCTTTTAAATCCTCCGCGCGAGACAATGGCTCGCACACAGTCACAATATCCGCGTCACTTCTAGAAAGCTCTTTTGCGACTTGATCTATTACTCTACTCGAAATTAATGGCTCGTCTGCCTGAACATTCACAATAATAGTATCGTCACACTCCTCAAGTGCACAAGCAGCCTCATGAATTCTATCTGTCCCCGAATCATGTCGCCCCACAGTTATAGATACACGCGCACCGAATTGCTGAGACGCACTGGCGATCCTTTTATCATCGGTAGCGATAACAACCTGCTCAGCACTACTCTGCGCAGCTCTCTCATAAGAATATCGAATGAGGGGCCAATCCCCTACGTTCTGTAGAAGTTTTCCCGGCAACCGAGTCGAATCAAATCTGGCGGGAATATAAACTTTAAAATTCACGGACGGTATTTTTCGAACTCTACTTCATCTATTACCCTGGCCTCATCGACTAACATTACCGGGATCCCTTCCTTTACCGGATAGGCTAACTTAGCACCTACTGATATCAACTCTTGTTTGGCCTCATCATAGACTAGAGGTTCTCTAGACTGCGGGCACACTAAAATTTCAAGTAATTTCTTATCCATCAGCTACTCCTTGTAGTAATGCTTTCAGTCGCTCTTCAAATATATCAGACAGCTCCGCACGTACAGGTAGACACCAAATGTCTTCGTGATCAAAAACTTCACACTTAACCGAATCTTTCTCGGTCATTATTACAGGCAAGCCATCGCCAAAAGTTACGTCCTCGGCTGTCAAGGCGTAGTGATCAGGGAACACATGTTCATGCAACTCGAATCCAAGGCTACGGAGTAACGTAAAAAAGCTGCTAGGATTGCCTATACCCGCCACTGCATGCACTATTCTTTGTGAGAAATCAGCAACTTCTACCTGAATCTCAGGTCTATTTACTGACCTCAAACAATGCGCGGTGAGCTTCATCGGGTATTCTCCCCTACCCGCGATTCCTTTGCACACAATCAAGTCAATATCTTCTAAACGCGCTGGCGGCTCTCTCAAAGGTCCACCGGGCAGACAGCGCCCATTACCTAGCCTCCTGACACCGTCGACAACTGCTATCTCTATATCTCTCTCCAGTACATAGTGCTGCAGGCCATCGTCAGACACAATGATATCGACATCATGCTTGGCAACCAAAGCCTCAACCGAATTAGATCGAGTTGGTCCAACCGCCACAGGGATACTGTCCACTTGCCGAGCGATTAAAATCGCTTCATCACCTACGACTGTCCAGTCGCTATCCGGTCTAACTTGTTGAGGCCAAAAATCTGCCTTACCTCCGTAACCACTACAAACGATGCCCGGCCTATAACCATACGCTAACAATTTCAACGCCAGCCATATACTTAACGGAGTCTTCCCAGTACCTCCGACTGAAATATTACCAACCACCAGGACGGGGACGGAAGGTCTATAGGTACGAAAAACACCTTTCCTAAAGGCAACACGACGACACCAACAAATCATTTGATACGCTGCAGAAAAGGGGATCAGAAGGAGCTGCCAAAAATTCTTATCATACCAAATATGCATAAGCATGCGATTGATGATGACAATAATTCTGTTACTTAAACTCATTTGACGTTGGAATCATTATCTCGCGTTTTAAATGTAACTCTGAAAAGCTTAGCTTTCCGAGCCGCGTCCATTACACTAACCACAGCCTGATGACTTACATCAGCATCAGCGCTAATAACAAGTATTGGCGATGTTGCCTTTTCAGCAACCGCAGTCAAAACAGACTCAATTTTCTCTGGATTAAAAGTTCCTAAAGAGCGTTCACCTATAAAAACAGTACCATCGGATTTCAACGAAAGTTCTAAATTATTATTCGCGTCTATTGTGGTATCCGCAGTAGCGGATACGGGCAAACTTATATCAATTGACGACTCTGAAATGAAAGTAGTCGAAACCATGAAAAAAATCAAAAGAAGAAAAACAACGTCGATAAGAGGCGTTAAGTTTACCTCGACATCCCGTTGTCTTTTCAAACCGAAATTCAAACTTCATTTCCTCCAGTTTCCGAATGGTCTCTTACTGGCATAGGACTTGAATGAAGTACCTCCACTAATTTCAATGCATCTTGTTCCATTAGTACCACCAATTCTTCCACTCGGGCTACAAAGTAACGATAGAACATTAATGCTGGTATCGCTACTGATAGCCCAGCCGCCGTGGTAATAAGCGCCTCAGAGATCCCTCCGGCTAATACTGACGCATCTCCTGTTCCTACAGCATTTATTGCAGTAAAAACTTTAATCATTCCGACTACCGTACCCAGCAGCCCTAATAAAGGAGCTATCGAAGCTATAGTACCGAGCGCATTGAGGTATCTACCCAATTCATGATTCACATGACGTCCTACCTCCTCGATAGAGTCTTTCATGGCATCTCGATCCTGATCGCGATTGCTAAGCGCTGCGGCGAGTACCTTTCCGAGATGAGACTGACTCTTTAACTGCTCTACTCGTTTCTGATCTAATACGTCATCAACAGCCCATTGCATAACATGACTCAATAAATTTTCTGGCGCTACTAACTTTGTTTGTAGAGACCACAGTCTTTCGCACACTATCGCCATGGAAATAACCGAACAGATGCCGATTAGGGGCATGAGCCAGCCCCCAGCTTTAAAAATTTCCAACACTACCTTTCAACCTAAATATTGCCAATCACAAAGTTATATTAGCAGAGCGAAATAAATTCGCATATTGATTATTTTCATTTTAAGCGTTGTGTGAAAACGCTTCTGATATAATCTCCGAAGAAAATAAAACCTAGTAGTAGTTGAAAAAATTTCCGAAAACTAAAAACGCAAGTAAAGGGCTAAGAAGTTGTGAACATTAGGAACCGGCTAAAAGAACGGTTTGCGCAACGTTCGGGGCATAACCAGACATCGAAAAAAGTTTGGTTAGGAAAATACCTAAGACAGCGCAACGTTAATCATTTTGGTAGAAGAGCAGTAGCGGGAGGAGTTGGCCTGGGCTTTTTCCTGGCTTGTATTCCAGTCCCCATACAAATGGTTTTGGCTATCCCTGCAGCACTTGCTATGAAAGTAAACCTCGCGGTAACTATGGCCGCAACTTGGATAAGTAATCCAGTAACTTTGGTGCCACTGATGGCTCTCGCTTACGGTACGGGTTGCCTAATACTGCGATTAGATAGCGGGTTTGTATTTACGAACTTT
The DNA here is from genome assembly GCA_938075585.1 of uncultured Gammaproteobacteria bacterium. Taxonomy (GTDB): domain Bacteria; phylum Pseudomonadota; class Gammaproteobacteria; genus UBA4457. The sequence goes on from CALJHG010000025.1 coordinate 23,065, forward strand.
GAACCTACGATGGAATGGTTTGGCACCATGCTGGAACATGTTTGGTTACCCTTGATCACGGGCTCACTTGTCTGCGGAATTATCGCAGGGACTATCGGTTATTATACCGTCCTCTGGCTATGGCGCTTTAACTTACTCAAAGCTAGGCGCAATCGCATTAGGTCAGGAAGAAAATAGTTTTCCATCCCGCAAAACTAAAGCTCTGTGCATGCTTTTAGCGACATGCGTATCGTGAGTTGCCACAATGATTGCAGTTTTATTCTCGGCACACAATTCAACCAGCAAATCAATTACAACTTGGGCATGACGAGCATCTAGATTTCCTGTTGGTTCATCAGCAAGCACACACGATGGCTTATTTACCAAAGCTCGGGCAACCGCTGCCCTCTGGCGTTCCCCTCCGGACAGTTCTTTCGGCATGTGGCTATATCGATGCTCTAATCCAACTTTTTCGAGCAATGGAGAAGCAGACCGCTTTGCAGCACCAACCCTCATCCCACCTATGATTAAAGGCATCGCAACATTTTCTAGGACAGTAAACTCTGGTAGCAGATGATGAAACTGATATACGAATCCCAGCTCACGGTTTCGCAGACCCGCAAGTTGTGAGTCACTGAGATTGTTTATCATGCGACCTTTTAATTCAACCGTACCGGAAGACGGTTCATCTATTCCCGCTAAAATGTTCAGTAAGGTACTTTTACCAGAGCCAGATGAGCCCGTAAGTGCGACTGACTCCCCAGCTGCTACTTCAAAACTAATGCCGTCTAAAACTAGAATCGAGTCTTCTGTTTCTGAGTATTTCTTACTCAGCGACGAACACTTGAACGCTGAACCATTCACAAACTTTCTCTCCATACGCGCGCCCGACTAGCTACTCGTAGTGCCGGATAAAATGGGGTCAGCACACTCAAAAACGATGCGACTAGGGTTACGATCAGAAAGTCACTTAATAACAGTACAGATGGAATTTCACTTATATAAAATATTTCGGGAGGGAATATTTTAAAGTGCAGGATGTTTTCTAAAAGAAACACTACTTCACTAATATTACTT